>QHBN01000207.1 GCA_003176995.1 Candidatus Nitrosopolaris wilkensis | reverse complement strand
ATCTATGTAAGTACTACAGTTAGATAAGTAAAAATTAGTAGCATGCCGGTAAAATTAGGAAAAAAGAAATACGAAAAATTTTCAGATGCATCTGCAGCGATCCAGAAAAAGAAGGGGATATCAAAAGATAGAGCGAATGCCTATGTTGCATCAGTCGAACGTAAGCAAGGCATAGAACCAAGGATAGGAAAAAAGAAGACGAAGACAACCAGACGAAAGACAAAGAAATAGTTCTACGAGTTATTATCATACTTGGAACAATCTTCAGCTCCTCCTTCCAAACATCTTCATGGATGTGATTCCGAAAGCAACGTCTTTGATCAGTTAGTATTTATTTTTGCAAAGAACGGTAGGAAGAAAAAATCATCATCGGAGCAGTTCCTGACAAAAACATCCTATCCTGCGACGATCGCTAATATACCACAATATGAATTTGTAATCTTCACCGTCCAAACGTAAATCCAGCCTAGAGTGCCCGCCGTTACTAGTTACTAATGACTTCTCTCAATGCATCGTATACTTCAAGTTGCTTCCGGTCAGATTCATCGGAGATAGGGTTCTAGCAATTCTCTCTTCCGGGTAGGGATGATTCTGATAGTGAGAAGCAGTACTCTGAATCGGATTCGTTACATAAGAAAAATCAAATTATTCTACTTTATAATGTAGACATGTCAGTCTAGAAAAGCATTTCATGCCAGTTTCTATGTCGGTCCAACGAGTTGATCTAATTTAAAAGTAGATTCTAAAATAAAATATAAAAATTTCTTGTAATTTATGGTCGAAAGTCGAAAATATAATATAAATTGTGTGAATAATCAAAAGCATAAAATATCGTGCTCATTTCATACCTCCTAGTGAAGCGCGTCTTTCTCTTCTCAGCGGTAGGCGGAGGAATTGCAGTGGTTACAGTATTTTTATTGTTCTCTGTCTTTGCAGTAGCCACACAAGATTATGCTATTAGTGTAGATCCGATAAAAGACAATCAGTATCTTTTCAGTACGGCAAGAGTTACAATTACAAATACGGGCAAACTTCCTTTGACAAATATTGTAGTCAATTATGGTGGCAAAGTAGATAAGTTGACTTCACTTTCGCCGCGTGAAAATGCTATGCTTTCACCGCCAGAAAATTCTACACTTAAATCAGTGACTGTAACAGCAGATCATGGCTTAAGTGTTACTAAGGATTATAGAACTCCCCTTAAAATTCCTGGCATGATGGGATCTTAAGGCGTAAGACAGTTTTGGCCCAATTTTCAAATGCTTCAAGAACAGGACTTCACATTACGACGGAAGAAGAGAGGATTTATATACAAAATTTAATAACGTCTCTAGGTCACTTATTTATAAATGAAAAACAATGGCAAAGTAACAAAGCATGGTACAGATATTCATATCCTTGTCTCCCATTGGCTAAACAAAAAAGGGTTATTGTAAAAAGTAAGGAGGAGGACGAATGAACAAACGCAAGCGACGAAAATCAAGATCAAAAACAACATCAGTTATTCGCAAACGAGTTGGAAGGAGCTCTGATAACTCAGGCAGAATATACCTACCTGGATCTTGGATTGGCAAGACGGTGAAGGTTATGTTGGAGAAGAAAAATAAATAACACCTCTCTTAATTGCGTAATCTTTGGTAGTCCAATTGACGAATTCATATTGAGGTGCAAAGGTTCAGTTACCTCTCCAAAGATTAATTTCTGCAGAAACTGTATTAGGATATTTTGGCTTTGACAGGGCTATTTATGATGCAGAATCTGCTAAAAAGACTAATAGAAAGTGGTGGTGGTATGAACTTGCAGTAGAACGGTCTAGAGACATAGAACGAGAGAATATGAAAACGGAGCTTATTTAAAGCTCTAAAGGGAGAATTTTGGTTCCTTCAGGTAAATTTTATGCAAGACGGGGGGTTGTTAATCTTCTATAATGTACGTAGTAACAACGATCAATACTTAAACTCAGATTGACCCAACATATAGTGTGATTATCAATAGCAAAGAGACCAATAAGAATAAAATTTTGATAGTAGATGATGAACCAGATATCTGTATAGCACTAAAGGAGGTCTTAGAAGGTAATGGATTTAAAGTTGATACGTTTGTTGATCCTACTTTGGCGCTGGAGAATTTCAAAAGCAGTAGGTATGATCTATTAATTCTGGATATCAAAATGCCGGTAATGAATGGCTTTCAATTATATGCACAAATGAAGAAAATAGATCTTAATATCAAGGCTCTTTTTCTGACAGCTCTGACCGACTTACAAGAGTACGATGCGTTTAAAAAAGAAGTCTTTCCTAAAGAAGGCCAAAGACACTTTATTCAAAAGCCAATTGAAAATGAAGAGATAATAGAAAGAGTAAATGCAATAATATAGTTCCGATTCTTAGCACAGTTGGCAAACAATAACGATTTGAAACCTCAGCTCCCTAGCCTAGATGGTTTATTTTGTTGAATATGATGATTGGTAATGCATTAAACACAAAATAAAAATCAGCTTTTTTCAACATAGTGATTTTATAGTCCATGAATAAATAGAAGGCTATTGTCCTCCATCATCTGAGCAAGCAAGTAATGGCATATTGCTATTTTTAATCAACAAATCTTAATAAGGATGTACACCGTATTCGGATACGTAATTGATGATTAGTATAAGACTCGTGATTGCACTTGGTATATTTGCGACCTTACTTAGCGGAGTTTTTAGTACTTCTTATGATCACACGGTATTAGCACAATCAAGTTTCGAAGGAAATGCAAATACGTCGAATTCAACTAGCATTACAACACCACAGACAACCAACTCGTTGAACAATGCGGTTGATAAATTAAATTTCACTAACGCTGTAGGAATTATGTCAAGTTTGCAAAATGATGCAAGCGGTAAGCCAGCATGGATAGTTAGCGGTGAATGGCAGATGTTGCTGTTTAAACCACATATTGAACTAAAGAAAGTCCAACCGGCCTTAGCCACATTCAGTACGATCCTGACGATGGTACATCTAAATGGCACAGCATTACACCAGCATTCAATGTCAGACTTTAAGCTAACGAGTGCCAATAGTTCAAATACGAACCATTACTCATCAGTTACGTTCAATGGTACAGCTACAATAACTATGAAGGATGGGCCACATCTGAATGTACCAATAAGCATAAAGATAATGAACGGCCATACTATCAGTCTACGGGCTGATCCAATCAGAGTACAAAATCACTTTGGAAATACACTAATCTATGGTATTGTATTGTCGCAAGCAGGGTAACAACAATCTTTTTCTGTTATCTAACATCGACCATACTATTATATTAATTCTAGATTGAAAAGTATATAGTATAATTTGTTTATCGTTTAATCAGGTGCGGCGCAGATAGATACACCAATTCTATTATGTAGTTGGGATCCATAGTTTTGAGTAGATAGTTATATAAAGTAACAATCGATTATTAACGATAATAAGATGAAACCAGAAAAAAATAATAATAATACAATCAAAACTGTTTTAATAGCTACATTCGTTATTGCCTCCGCAACCCTTGCATCGCCTTTATTGTCTCTTACAAGGCTAGGAGCTATTGTTGGTGGAAATGATCCTCGTATTGCTGCTGCTCAACAACAATCGATACCCATGACTATGAATCAAACTAATATTGGAATTATGTCAACAGCCATACTTGGTCAGTCAACAAATAAGACATTTTACATATTTACATCAGCGCAAGGAGATATTAATCAAACACAGTTACAAAATCCACCAGATTCATTTTCTCCATCGGAGATAGCAGTAAACAAAGGAGACACTGTTAACGTAATTTTCTACAATCTTGAGAAGCCACCAAATGGCGATAGACATTCATTCACTATTGGGCTACCATATAACATTGACAAAGATTTAGCTCCTGGACAACATTCAGTAATCACTTTTAAAGCAGCTCAAGATGGTGCATACCAATTTTACTGTAAGTATCATCAGCCAACAATGAGAGGAGAATTAATAGTATTACCGTAATTATTTCGATGGGTTTCGGGATACGTTTTTTATTCTTACATAATTGATTAATCCATCACAATTCCTGTATCTTACTACTGTAGGATGGAAATCCGGAAAACAGCATCAAATAGAGATCTGGTTTGTCGAGTATAATAAAAGACATTTTATCGGCATTTATATCATAATCAAAATCTCGACCTCAAATACAATAAAATACGACTTATAACACTTTCTGATCGTTCCATATCGTTGACAATTTTGACGAATGATAAAAACCGTGATTATAATAGAATTTGGCATGCAAGCAAGCCTGTAGGTGCGGTTATGCGTTTAGGTACTTGATAAATTTCAAAAATGAAGGAAAGGCCAACAAACATCCCTTGCAAGAAATGTAAAGGCTCTATAAATGCCGCTAAATATGTAACAAGAATTGCAAAGGACGAGAATGCGGAGCTATTTTGTATCCACGTTGTTACTCCCCGTATACCGTATGGATATGCAACTTCTGCAGTATCTACAAAAGGTCAATACCATGAAGATATAAAAAATATGGTCGAATTCTGGTTTGAGAAAGTAAGAGATATAGCAAATAATGAAGGCATTTCTGATGTAAAGACAGACATTTTCATTGATGTTAAATCTATTATTGAATCTATTATTGAATCTATTATAGACTATGCTAATCAGACGTTATGCTTAGAATCATAATAATTATGTGAATTAACCCACAGTGGAATTGGTATTCGCATCTGCTCAGTAATGATGTGGACCAGTTTTCTCGAACAAACAAAAGTAGTAATAGCCTTTCTAATTGTTAGGATGATAGTTTGACAAGTTCCAAACATTTTACGATTGAAGAAGCAAAAAGAATTGGCGAAGCTCTTGGAATTGATTGGAGTAACTTCGATGTTGAGCAATTTAGAATGGGGTTAAATGTCGAGCTGGAACATGGTAAGAGAGATTCCAGTACCAACGTAACGCAAGATGACGAGGTACTTACTGGGAAAATTGCGCTTGCACACCTAAACGAAATTCCAGATTACTACACTCGACTGCAAAAAATGGAAACTGAAGCCGGTGAAAGTATGCATAAAACTAAAAAATCAGAGTAAATGTGGCACGAGAGCATTCCACACTAAGAACTATGTATATATATCCGACTTGGGAAGATTCTACCTATCTTTAACTGATTATGTTAATTATGTGAAAGATGCTGTTCAAGACATTAAGGATAAAACTGGCACAGCTAAAGTAACTATTCTCGGATATTGCAGGGGAGGGATAATTGCACTTATTTATGCAGCATTGAATAATGAAAATCTGAGAAGTTGGCTGCTCCGGTAGATTTTAGCAAAGGTAATACTATATTTGCAAATTGGTCAAGAGTTATTGATTCTGACAAAATTGTAGATGAGTTTGGCACTTAGATGGACAAGTTCTAAATATTGGTTTTCTAATGCGTAATCCTCAACGATATATCTTTGATAAATATCTGAATCTGTTCAAAAGGTCTAATGATAAGCAATATGTTGATAACTGTATTTCAGTCGTAAAATGACTATATGATACTCCTATGATATTTGGTAATCTTTGTCGACAGGTCATTAATGATTGACAAGAACAACTTGCTTATTTCAAATAAAATGAAAGCTGATGGAAACATAATTGACCTAAAGATGATAACTGCACTGTTACTAACGATTGTTGCTGAAAATGATGACTTGGTTTCTCCTGAATCAACATTAGCAATAAGAGATTATGTAGCCAACAAAGACAAAGCGTCCCTTACAATTCCTGGAGGTCATATTGGATTATGTATTAGCACAAAAGCACACGAGAAGTTATGGCCAGAAGCAGTAAAATAGATTCTGTCAAAATGAGATTTTGTAATGCTAGTACTCCTTAGTAATTAAATCGATTCAGAAATTAATTTTGCCAATTATTCTTTTCGTTGTCTCTGGTACAGTTTCATTTGAGAAAACAGCTGCTCTTTCATCTGCTTGTAAAGATTGATCCTTACAGACACTGACCGCCTTTCAATGTCAAATGCTAGTTGTTTATGTGATGATATGCTCTCTTTTTTATTATCCATATTATTGGAAGTTTCATCGTTTAACCTTGATTGCACTTGTGTTAGTTGCTGGAATGCAGTTATTGAAATGTCGCCAAACGCAGCTTGTTTTCTACTTGGTACGCTTGTTCAAACAGAAAATGGACTCGATCAGACCGTTATGAGAAGTTCAATATATTGCTAGTAATCCATGACTGCGAAACACCACAGGAAAGGATATAGACTCACTAATTAATGATTAGCTGATAGTATTTTGGAAGGACTATTAATCTCGGGAAATGCGTATGGCGGAGATATTGCACTTGCCATGGATTTTTATGAATTGACAATGGCTGCTGCCTACTACTATTCTAGTTCTAATCAAACAGATTACGACAATAATAATAATAATAAAATAAAAGACGTATTTGAAATGTTTGTCCGAAAACTACCAAGAAATAGGTCTTACCTAGTAGCTGCTGGTCTTGAACAGGTACTTTATTTTCTTATGAATGTAAGGTTTAACGAAGAACAATTATCCTATCTAGAATCCCTCGAAGTCTTCAAAGATGTGGGAGAAGATTTTTTTGAATACTTAAGAAACTTCAAATTCACAGGTTTCATTTGGGCAGTTCCTGAGGGTACTATTCTGTTCCCTAACGAGCCTCTCATAAGAGTTGAAGCTCCAATGATCGAGGCACAAATAGTTGAAACATATCTTCTATCTATGATGAATTTTCAAAGCCTGATAGCTACCAAGGCATCGCGAATAGTTACGGCAGCAAAAGGAAAGTCCATTATAGAGTTTGGTTCAAGGCGTGCCCATGGGCCACAAGCAGCCCTCTTAGCAGCCAGAGCAAGTTACATAGCGGGTTGTATAGGAACTTCAAATGCTCTTGCAGGATACAAGTTAGGAATACCCATTTTGGAACAATGGCCCACTCTTTTGTAATGAGTTTTGAAAAAGAAGAAGAAGCATTTAAACAACTTAACAAAGTATTCCCATCAGGCTATTTGCTGGTTGATACCTATGATAGTATCGCTGCTATAAAAAAGATAATTAAATCTGGAATCAATACGGATGGAATAAGACTTGATAGTGGAGATCTGTATTCCTTAAGTCTAGAAGCAAGAAGAGTGTTGGATGGGGCTCCGGGGGGCGGTTACGCTAATACAAAGATCATGGCAAGCGGAGACCTCAATGAATATCTAATTCATGATCTCGTTAATAGGGGCGCTCCAATAGATTCCTTTGGAGTTGGGACTGAGCTTAGCACATCGAGAGATGATCCAGCTATGAATGGAGTTTACAAACTAGTTGCGATAAAAGTACCATCCTCACTATTAGCTGGGAGTAATGAAGGAAGAGTTGATGAAAAAATATTCTATAAACTTAAGAGTGGTCCTGCAAAGAAAACATATCCTGGCCCCAAGCAAATATACAGGATCTTGGAAAACGGATTAATAAAAAGTGATTTTATAGCACTAGAAAATGAAGAGAAGCTACAGTTGGATTCACATCCCTTGCTGCAAAAAATTCTTGATAAAGGAAACATTCTATCTAATATGCCGTCGGTAAAAGAGATTCAAAGATTTCACTTACATCAAATTAAGACCCTTCCTCCAAAGTTTCTTGATTTAGAATTTGTACCCGAAAGCTTTCCGGTGTTTTATAGCAAGGAACTGGAAGCCAAGAGCAGAGAATTTAAACCTCAATAACAACGATAATAACAATGATAATGTAATAGCAGATAAAGTGCCGTTCCGATTATTCAATTAATCTCCTTCTCTTGCTGTTTGAACTATCCTAGTACAATGATATTCGAATTTTGGAACACTTATCAAATATGATTCGGTGTATTGAACTGCATCTAAGTTCTTATTATGAAGAATAGCCGTATTGTAATCATGAAAAAAATGTGATGATAAGGGAAGGCTAATTGGGTTGGTGAGTAGGACTGACATTATGAATATTAAAAGCGAGAGACAAGATTAGGTGCAGCATACAAGAAAATTTGGCAATAACTAATAGTGGTCTTGAGGTGCATGCACTACGCCACCGACTTTATGTATATATTAGATATCTAGATTGTATTCATATTCATTCATGTTGGTATACAGTTTAGAACGAGAAAATGATGAAAAGGAATACTCGATTGCATTAAAATGCCATTTTAAATAGATATATCAAGTTAAGATGAAATGAAACCGTCATTGGCCAAGGGACATAATAGTAAAAATAATGTACCTCATGATAATTATGAACGAAAACCGAGGTATGCTATTCTTGTAAATGATATGTTAAATGATTTCATACACGGAAAGCTAAAATGCGATAGAGCTGCAAAAATAATACCCAAAATAAAACTAATATTAGAAAAAGCAAGACAAAAGGATATACCCATATTCTATTGTAATGATGAGCATCTTCGTATCGATACATATGAGCTTAAACTATGGGGTCCGCATGCAATGAAAGATTCAGATGGAGCTAAAGTAATAGATGAGCTAAGACCATCTGCTAATGACTACATAGTACCAAAGAGAAGATACAGCTCTTTCGATGGAACTTCCTTAGATAACTCACTTGGAGAAACCTATAATGGAAAAGGTGCAGATACCATTATTATGACAGGAGTTCATACACACATTTGCGTTAAACATACTGTATATGATGCATTTGTAAGAGGATATGACCTTATAGTAGCAGAGGATGGAGTAGAAGCTTTCACAGGAGATGATCATGTAGCTGGTCTGAAATATATGAGGCTAAACTATGGTGCAAAGATGGAGAAAGTATCGGATATTTTAAAAAGTATATCTTAATAAAGTACAATATGTAATGCTCATAAAGAGAAAATTATTACATGAAAAATGTATTACCAGTTACAAATACATGTTTTTTGTTTGATACCAGTCTAGATTTTAGTGCTGATATTGCTTATGATTACAATTGGTATATTATAGATTGGAATATTGTGTATTGCATTGCACTGCATTCAAATTTTTAAATCTCCATTACTGGATGAGATTCTTATATGTACAAAGCAAAGAACAAAGAATTTTCCAGAATATTACTTCCAATAGATGGCTTAGAGTCGTCTATGAAAGCAGCAGATTATGCTATTGCAATAGCTAGAAAAAAAGGAGAGAATAATAATGCTAAATTGATCGCGTTACATGTTATTCATTCAGAAATTAAACATGTATATTTTACTTATTCATCGGTGGATCTATCAATCAAAGGCCCATTGGGGGAATTATACAGGATGCTAAGAGATAGGCTCAGACATGGTTCAATAAAGTTGATTTAATAGTTATGGGTTCTAGAGGATTATTAGGCTTTAAGAAATTATTGCTAGGAAGTACCGCATCGGGCGTAGTAACTTATGCCCATTGTCCTGTATTAGTTGTAAATGAACAGAAATATACTAGCTAACTTAATTTGCCATTTCATATTCTAGGTAAAACAAATATAGAAAAAGATAAGCACCCATTATCACGGTAAGTACCGTTTACCAAAGATGGTAGGACAACTAGTAGCTTCAACATATAAAGATATATTCACAATCGTTTCACTGGTAGCTTGGAACATTTGATATCCAGCAACAATTCATTCTTCCATTGGTTTGCTGCTAAAGGTATTGTCTTTTGAAGTTCAGGATATATGTTCACTCAAAAAGACCCAAAAATTTCTCTAAATGAAATATTGAAAGTAGTTCAATCTACTGGCATTACCTATCCAAACAGGAATCCAGACATGGCAATAGTGGTTGGAGGAGATGGCACTTTTGGCTATTACGGAAAAAAACTTCGGATTCCTATGCTCTTTGTAGGTGTAAATGATAAAGATATAATAGGCAGTAAAGCGAGGCTTGCAGAAGTTTTATTTGAAGATCTTCCCAAAGCATTAGATGACATCAATAATGGTAATTACACGTTAGACAAAAGAAGGATGTTTTCTGTATCTATCAAACATAAAAATAATGATAACCAGAATGGCATCGAAGGAGCGATAGATATCTTGACGGATATATATATTGAACGTGGTATTTTCTCACGTTGTATAAGATATGCCTTGTCAGTTACCATACGCGAAGCAAACTCAGAATATCATACAATGAAAAAATTTGCAGAGTATGCAATAGGAAATGGTATAATTATTAGCACTTCGTTTGGAGTACGTGGATATTATTCTTATCTAGACAGAATAACAGCAGGAATACGGAACAATAATAATAATAGTAATAATAATAGCATTCAAACATTTCCTGACAATAGATTAGGCATCTGCCATATCATACCCACATTTTTAGTCCGAAAACTGAGTCTAGGGAAACGAAAGGAGAATAAAAAGAAGAGGACACTGGTTCCAAGTAGCTACATTCGTTATACAGTTCCATATCAATCAATAATAAAAATTAGTCTTACCAGAAATGCAGATGTACGTCTGTATGGAACTACTGAACATTCAAGAGGATTAGCAATTACAAGTAACGATGAAATAATTATTAGCCCGTCTAGACGTACTGCAAAAATTATTCGATTGGATTATGGCAGAACAGGTGTAGAAGGACGCTCTTGAATATGACCACGATCGATATCTCTGCTGTAGACAGCTATATTCAATTTATTCAGAAAAATTTCTCTAGATTTGGGGATGCAATTCAAGATAGGTCTTATACTATATTAGTAGGGATAAAATAAAGTATCATCAATTTACTTTCAGCAAGATCGTATTCTCTAGCCTAACGCGTAATATATGTATATGAAAACCGATTTAACTGCATTTTATTTAATTAAAGAGAGGCTTCTTCCAGGATATTAAGTGCTGAACCTGCCCGAAACCATTCGAGCTGAGATTCGTTGTAAGAATGTTGCAAAGATACTTCCTCCCCTCTTCCGTCGACGTGACGTAAGATACAGTTGACAGACTTCCTAGGTTTGAGATTATTTAATCCAATTATACTAATCCGGTCATCTTCCATAATTTTGGAATAATCCAATGGATCTGCAAATGTCAATGCTAGTACTCCTTGTTTCTTAAGATTGGTTTCATGTATCCTGGCAAAACTTCTGGCAATTACAGCTGCACATCCAAGATACCTTGGAGTCATGGCAGCATGCTCTCTACTACTGCCCTCTCCGTAATTATTATCTCCTATTATAATCCAATTCAGACCTCTTTCTTTGTACTCTCTAGATATATGAGAAAACGACTCAATTTTACTGTTAAGAGTATTTTTGCCTCTCCCTACTTCACCATTCCTATAAGCATTAACTGCTCCAAGAAGTAAATTATCACTTATCTTGTCTAAATGTCCTCTGTACATTAGCCAGGGTCCGGCTGGTGAAATATGGTCTGTTGTGCACTTTCCCTTTACTTTTGCTAATATTGGTAATTTCTCGAAATCTTTGCCATCCCATTTTGGGAAATGTTGGAGTTCTTGTAACCTATCACTATCCTTCTTAATTATTACTTCTACACTGTTGGGATCAGTAGCTGGTGCAATATAAATATCCGTGACAGCTTTGAAACCCTTTTCTGGAATTTCAGGGGCTATCTTGGGAGGATTTAGCTTGAATTTTGTTCCATCACTTGCAGTTAATTCATCGGTAAGTGGACTAAACGAAAGTCTTCCTCCAAGGGCTAGAGCTATAACAAGCTCTGGACTACCTATAAAATTCATCGTTTCCCTTCTTCCATCGTTTCGTCCTGGAAAGTTTCTGTTATAGGATGTAACTATAGTATTAGGGTCACCTTTCTTTAACTCAGGTCTGCTCCACTGTCCTATACATGGACCACACGCGTTTGCTAGGACGTTTGCGCCAATATCTTTGAGCAACTGCATCTGTCCGTCTCTTTCAATTGTGGCTCTAATCATTTCAGAACCTGGGGTAACTTGTAACGGTACTTTACTCTTGATCCCTTTTTCTCTTGCTTGTTCAGCAACATCTGCTGCTCGTGACATGTCTTCATATGAAGAATTTGTGCAACTTCCAATAAGAGCAACCGAAATTGTATCGAGATAGTTATTCTTCTTTATGTCTTCTGTCATCTTTGAAATAGGTCTTGCCAGGTCAGGTGTGTGAGGACCTACAATATGCGGTTCCAGATTAGAAAGATCAATTTCAATCAATTGATCAAAATAGTTTATTGAATTCTCTCGATTTTCACATATTTCTTTTTCTATCTGTGGATCTTGGGTTAGCAGATTAACGTGTTTATTCGCAAGCTCAGCAATGGCTCTTCGTCTCGTTGCTCTGAGATATGTCTCCATTCGTTTGTCATATGGAAATACTGAGCAAGTAGCACCAATTTCTGCACCCATATTTGTTATGGTTGCTTTCCCGGTACAGCTCACCGTTCTTGCTCCTGGTCCAAAATATTCTATTATTGCATTTGTTCCCCCAGAAACCGTGAGCTTTGATGCCACGAAAAGTATAACGTCCTTTGGAGAGGCCCATCCATTCAGCTCCCCTGTAAGATATACACCAATGCGTTTTGGATACAATAACTCCCAAGACATTCCAGCCATTACTTCTGCTGCATCCAGGCCACCTACTCCTATGGCAAGCATTCCAAGACCTCCTGCATTTGGAGTATGGGAGTCTGTTCCGATCATTAATCCTCCTGGAAAAGCATAGTTTTCAAGAACTACTTGATGTATAATGCCTGCTCCTGGTTTCCAAAATCCCATTCCATATTTTCTTGATGCCGATTCCAAGAATTGAAACACTTCATTGTTTTCATAGAGCGCAGCTTTTGTATCAGGATCACTTCCTATTCTTGCCTGAATAAGATGATCACAATGAACTGTTGTTGGAACAGCGGTTCGTTTTAGGCCAGCTAGCATAAATTGGAGAATCGTCATTTGCCCTGTAACATCTTGTAACGCAACCCTATCTGGGTTCAGAAGAACATAACTCTTGCCAGTAATTAACGCCTCATCTGAACCAAAGTCTGCACTCTCATCGAGATGTCCAATGAGAATCTTTTCACATAATGTGAGAGGTCTATCCATAGCTTTTCTAAATGTTGAGATCTTGATTTGTAATTTTTTATATACTTTGGTAATTAAGTTGGGTGTTGTTTCTACCTCTATTTTTGAATTAAGATTGGACATATTAGATCTCTTATTATAGCGCAATTAGGTTTATATGGACATACTTATTTGCATTGTTCTTCTCCTCCTTTAACATTCCCCCCTTTTGAAGTCTTGTGTTTGTTCCTTTGGTATCACATCTTCAACCTAGGACAAGCAGAAACACGATCTGTATCCCCTGTCCATAAAGGGAGCCGACAGTGATGCGCTACGTGAGAGAGGACCACCCTGTTGCGCATAGATGCCAGGGTTTGGATCCAGGCTTTTTAGCTAAGACAGTGTTATTCTTGGAGTTGGTGCGCATACCAACTGGTTCAATCAATACTATTTTAATTCCAAAGGGCTCAAGTCAATGTGTCGACCTCCAAGTGCAGGGAGAATTAATAGTACTACCGTAATATAATGAAGAAACTAGAAATCTCACGTGGATATGATCCATTTTATGCTCGAGCGACTTAAATATACTTTATATCTGCGCAGGAAGCCAATTGTTTCAGTGGTTGAACCATGTCTTTGGCTTAATCTCAGATTATTCACGTTACATAATAATAGCCTACAGAACGCAGAACGCAAAAAAAGCAGCAGGAACGTGGATTTGCTTTAATCGATAACAAACTGCAATGCAGAACATAATCATTAAAAACGAGCAATATCCTTGAGTACCTATTTACTGTTATTCTAATATACTCTTTAAACCTACAATCAATTTATCAATATCTTCTTCATTATTATAGAAATGGGTAGATACTCTAATACCCTTCCCTCTTGCTGATACAATTATTTTGTTTTTCTTCTCTAACTCTTGAACAACGCCAACAGGCTTTTTCTTTGTTATTTTAAACAAAACTATCCCTGATCTATATTTTCTCTCTTCTATTGGCGAAAGAATCTGCAGTTTCATGCTTTGAAGATTATCAATTAAATATTCTGTTATACTGAGAATTCGTTTTTCAATATGTTTTATCCCAATATTGGATATGTATCGAAGTGCAGCATTTAATGCAACTATGTTTGGAAAATGGGGAGTACCTAGTTCAAATCTTGTTGCAGTATTGGACATATTAACATTCATATTGTTATCAAAATTTTCTCTTTTTTTTTGACCGAATTGACTAAAAAACGGTGGCTTAAGGTTTTCCACGTCTCTTAAATACTTCCTTTTCATGTAAATAGCACCAATTCCAAAAGACGATAGCATCCATTTATGCCCATTCGCGGCCATAAAATCAATTCCAAAATCCTTAACATTAAAATATAATGCTCCAAGTGATTGTGTGGGATTCACTACAAAATAAAGACCTTTTTCTTTTGTTAACTTGCCGAGCTCTTTTAGATCTTGTCTGAAGCCAGTAGAATACTGCACATGACTGGTGACCAATGTTTTTGTTTTACTATTGTGGTCGACCATCTTCGCAATATCTTCTATTATTATTTTATTATCATCCCTTGCCTTTACGAATTTAATATTATCCTTATCTTTATTGAGCCAAGGTAGATTAGAGGATGGAAATTCTAATTCGTTTGATATTACAATGCCTTTATCTGACAGCATATGAGCAATTATATTCATACCTTCGCTAGTTGAATGAGTAAATGCTATCTCTTCTCTACTATCAGCTCCGATAAATTTCGCATACAGATCCCTTGTCTGTTCCATTTTGGTCTCCCATTCATCCCATAATGTTTGTCCGTGGTTTAGTACGTCTTGGTAAAATTTCGAAACTTCGTTGTATACTGGCATAGGTATAGGAGCAATGGCTGCATTAGCAAGATATGCGTATTTCTTTGTAACTGGAAAGTCGTCTCTAAGTTTAACCCAATCAAGCATCTATGCTACAGCTGTAGCATCGTTGAGTTTAGATTATAAATATTCTGTAGTTCTTTTGAATGCGTAACTGCTCAAAATTGCGGCAATGTCATTATCATAGCAGCCTAGCGATAGCATTTATAAATCAATCACCAATTATTCAAGCGCATGAAAAATGATAAATTAAGATGGGGCGGCAATAACAATAGTGATTTGGAGTTTTGCACATGTATATTCAAATAAAAGTAGTCAGTTAGCTAAAATTCTATTCTTTTATAAAATATCTTCTTTACTATTTCTGCCGTAACAACATAAATCAAAAGAATTATCCCTATCGCATAGAAATACAACATAGAGAGACTTGTAAAACCAAATAGTCCTGCAAGTGGTGTGGAAAGCAAAGTGGCGACAAGACCAATGATAAGTATAGTGGCCAATAAAAGGTGCTTCCCCGGCTTACTTTTAAACAGAGGTTTCCCTACTTCTGATAACAAGTACAATAATGGAAGCAGCAATTGGTCCAGATTCAATAAACCACGCTGTCCTAAATTGACCTGTAGAAGAATGTAACATGAACAAAAGTACACCAAAAGTAACATAATCAAATATCGTACTTAATAAACCAAATACGATCATAAACTTTCTAATAAATTTTATATTCCATCGCCTAGGCTTCTCTACTAATTCTGCATCTACATTATCTGTGGCTATTGCCATCTCTGGCATATCTGTCATCAAATTCATAAGCAAAATCTGCTTTGGTAGCAATGGAAGAAATGGCAAGAATAGTGACGCTCCAGCCATACTAAACATAGTTCCGAAATTCGAACTAGTGGCCATAAACACATACTTCATTGTATTGGCAAATGTCCTCCTACCTTCTTCTACACCTTTTGCTAATACTCCTAAATCCTTTTCAAGTAACACAAAATCAGCAGCTTCTTTTACAACATCTGCAGCTGTATCGACGGAAATACTTGCATCTGCAGCATGAAGTGCTGAGGCATCATTAATTCCATCTCCCAGATAACCAACAACATTTTTTCTTGAGTGTCTTAAAGCTAAAATGATTTGTTCCTTTTGATTTGGTTCTATCTCTGCAAAAATATCGATCTCATCAGCTTGTCTCATTAGTGCCTCGTTGCTCATGTGATGTAGATCAGGTCCTGTGAGAACACGAGGATTTAATAGTCCTATCTCCTGTCCTACATATGCCGCAACATGTCTGTTATCACCACTAATTATCTTAAGAGAGACACCAAGTCTTTTTAAATTAGATATCGATTCTATGACATCAGGTTTAGCTGGATCAAAAAAGATGAGAAAGCCTAGGAAAGTCATATCGATTTCGTCTGCTTTGGTGATCAAAGAACGCAGAGTGGTAATCTTATTATTATTAGTGTCGTCATCATACTTAATCTTACGATAGCAAACACCTAAAATACGGAAACCTTTGTCACCCAGTTCTTCAAATTTATCTTGGATTTTTTGTTTGACTGTAGATAATTCAACAATATTTCCATCAGCCAATTCAGCATATGAACATACCTCGAGGACGTTATGTAGAGCGCCTTTAGTGACCATAAAAGGTTGTGTTCCCGTCGTTGTTTTTCTTGTTAATAATGTCTTGGATTTATCTGAGAATGATGAAGATGAGGTGATCAAAATGCTTAATCGTTTACGAATAAAATCATATGGAATTTCATCCAATTTAGTATATCCAGATATATCAAATTGCTGAGAACAAAAGTCCTTGATGGCTGTATCAATGGGATTTGAGAAACCAGTTTCATAGACGGCATTAAGATAAGCATGAAGAAGAACTTTATTGTTAGCATCGCCTTCTACATCAATTGCAGATTGAAGCTTTACTTCACCAATTGTTAATGTTCCTGTTTTGTCTGAGCAAAGAACGTTCATGTTTCCAAGATTTTCTATAGATGCAAGGCGTTTTACAATTACTTTTTCATTGGCCATCCTTTTTGCACCGTGGGCTAGGTTAACACTAATAATTGCAGGTAAAAGTTGCGGTGTCAGGCCAATAGCTAATGCTAATGAGAACAAAAATGATTCTATTATGGGTCGACCAAGATAGACGTTGATTACAAGAATAGAAATGACTAACATCAGTGTTACTTCCATAAGAAAATATCCAAAACTTCTTACACCCCTTTCAAATTCTGTCTCCGGTGCCTTACGCCTTAATCTGTCAGATATTTTGCCGAACTCAGTATTAGTTCCAGTTTTAATGACCAATACTTTTGCTGTACCACTCACTACAAAGGTTCCCATAAAAATAGAGTTTGTTCTTTCTCTAAGTGGCGTTTCTCTTGGCAATATATTTGCAGATTTCTCTACAGGATAGCTTTCACCAGTTAACGTGGCTTCATTTACAAAAAGATCTTTTGATTCAATGATTATACAATCTGCGGGTATACTGTCTCCTGATTTTAGTATAACTATATCCGCAGGAACAACATCTTCAGAAGGAATTTCTTGTGGCTTGCTATCGCGCAATACTGTAGTTTTTAATCGCACAATTTCCAATAATTTAGTAATGGCATCTGTAGCTCCCTTCTCCTGCCAGAATCCAAGCAGTCCGCTTACAATTACGATTGAAATAATGATTAAAGCATCCTCTGCTTGACCAAGGAAAAATGACAAAATAGAGGTGAAGATAAAAATAACTATTATTGGACTTTTGAATTGAGAGATTAGTAACGATAATGAATCTGTTTTCTTTTTTGATTCTACCATGTTTTTACCATACTTCAATTGTCTCAGATTTGCTTCTGTAGAAGTTAATCCTACTTCTTGCTGTTGTCGTCTTCTTGCTTTTTCAGTTATAGTATTATCAAACTGTCGAAAAAGATCAGCAGTAGGAATACTCCAATAATAGTCTGGTTCTTGATTCGTCATGGCGGTAGTTTTATCGATTCGTTAAATAATGATCTATACGTATTTAAAAGCCGCCGCCCATACCCCGTCCGTTAATCGATTCTTGGTTTACCTCTTCCTTCGCTTCACCCAGGATCAACCATAGCCGTTATATTTAAAAGCACAAAGTAAATTGTATATTCTCATGGCTCTAAACGTCAGTGATATGATGACGAAAAAACTAGAAGCAATTGAAGGAACCGCTTCTGTTCAAGAAGCCGCTAAGAAAATGAAAAATAGCTACGTGAGTTCCTTGGTGGTAGTTGATGGGGAGGGTAAGCCACAAGGATTAGTCACTGAACGTGATTTAGTCAGAAAGGTATGCATTAATGATGTACCTACCAGCAGAGTGACAAACAAAGAGATAATGTCTTCTCCTATCATTACAATTGATTCCAAGTCATCTGCATCAGCAGCAGTTGATATGATGTTACGAAATAACATAAGACATTTGCTGGTTGTCGATAAAAGCAATGCAAACAAACCTATTGGCATGATTACTCCACTTGACCTAAGAGATGAGGAATATACAGATGAGGGGCTGAAACACGCCATCGAAGAGTTATCAGAATACTATAGATAAACAGATCATTAATTATAGTCGATATTATAGCAATCACTCTACCCTCTTTGGGTCCACCCACTCAACAAACGAAACCTTTCTGTTAGGATCGGACTGCTTTCTGCAATGTGTGGTTTTACACTGGCAATTATTTACTCCCAGATGATGCGACAACAGTTGAAGAATTAACATCAGTCTATAAATGGCAAGTTAGAACTCATAATTAGGCTTTTTCACTCGTTTTCCAATAGTACCATACTCTTCAAATGTATCTATCAAGTATGAACAGTGCAATACAAAGGGATCTGTGTTTGATGATGATAAACGCTTACTTCTGCTCTGCCCATCTATCTCACAATAATGACTGGGCATTTTGCGTAGTGGCTGACCTTATATGAAGCACTTCCTAGTAGGAATTCCTAAGCTTCACTAATTCCTCTACTGCCCGCTACTATTGTATCTATATTTTCTTTATCAGCCGTATGTAAAGTCTCCTCAGCAACATCATTTCCTTTAGCTTCCACCACATCCACGTATGTTTCTGTTACTAACCTTTTGGCTCTTGCTTGATATTTTTGTAACATCTCACTGTTACGCTGTTCTAATTCTTTGGCAATTGAATAGCCAATATTTCCTAATTCCTCAAATACGTGTATAATTAACAATCTAGCTTCAGCTTTCTTTGCTAAATCGGATGCATATTCAAAGGCTTTATCTGCATGTTTGGAGCCATCAACTGCAACTAGTATTTTTGATATCATTTCAATTATTCAAATCAATTTCTGTTAGTATATAGATACATAAAGATAACTCCAGTTTGCCATCTGTATAAAGGCTAGGGATATTCTGCAATGCAGTGCATGCGAACAAATTAAATAAAAGATCATTAAACATGTCATTATTGCATTTCAGAAAATGGTATTAAATCAATATGACAACAGAAAATAAAGCGACGTCTAATAGCAATATACAACACAAATGAGAAAGATACTTGTTCCCATAGATGGTTCAGAATGTTCATTAAATGCTGCTAAGTATGCAATAAAGGTTGCAAAAGACGAAAATGCGGACCTATTTTGTATTCACGTTATAGCAAGTGTACCATACGGGTATGCAAGTTCTCCGCCTGCAATAGACCAGTACTTTAAAGATATTGAAGAAAAAGCTCAATCTTGGTTTGA
The DNA here is from genome assembly GCA_003176995.1 of Candidatus Nitrosopolaris wilkensis. GTDB lineage: Archaea > Thermoproteota > Nitrososphaeria > Nitrososphaerales > Nitrososphaeraceae > Nitrosopolaris > Nitrosopolaris wilkesensis. The sequence goes on along the minus strand of QHBN01000207.1, from coordinate 3,203 downwards.
CAAAGTAAGAGACATGGCCAAGAATGAAGGAATTCTCGAGTTAAAGACAGAGACTTTCACGGATGTAAAATCAGTTATCGGATCTATCATAGACTATGCTACTAGCAGGGATGTAGATCTAATAGTCATCGGAACTAGGGGAAGAACTGGACTAAAAAGATTCTTGATGGGAAGCGTAGCAAATGGCGTAGTACAGCATGCCCATTGTCCTGTTTTACTTGTCAGATAGCTACTGATGTGTATGTTCTGATTAGGCCAAACCAATCAGAATCTATCACCTATACTGTAAATCATCGTCAGGCCTTATATTTGATGGTTTGACGCATGGATTACCATTTGTTGCAATTGGTTTTAGGTTTGTTCAGAGAATTTTCGTCACAAGGTATACTTTCGTCTTGACATTTTAAGGACTACGAGAGAGAAAGTTGGAAGAATTCGTACTCAAAGATGCGAAATTTCTAGAAAAGAATAAGTAAGCATGGCAATAATAAGGCAGGGATTTGTATATTGACTCATCAAAATAACTCCCAAAATTCAGTTCCCAGAGTCATAGTTATTTTTCCTGCTAAGAATGAAGAAGGTACCGTTGAAAACTCTATTGCTACTGCTAAGCAGAGCTATTACAAACCAGATGTAATTCTAGTTGATGCATTTTCTACTGACGAAACCATCCAATTAGCTGGAAGAGCAGGAGCAATTGTAATTCAACAGCCAACAAAAATTTTTCCAGCAAAAGGATTGGCTATGAAAGCAGGCTTAAGAGAGGCTTTTGATAGGTCAGCTGATATTATTGTCTTTTTGGATGCAGACATAAGGAACCTTACACCGGAATGGGTCGATAAATTGGTTAAGGCTTTAATTGACGATAATTGTGATATGTCAAGAGGATTTTATACAAGACATGCCCGAGATGCAGCAGTTACAAAGTTAGTTGCAAGACCTATGCTGCATACTTTCTTTCCAGAATTATCTCATTTTGAACAACCTCTAAGCGGTGAAGTATGTGCTAGAAGACAAGTTTGGGAAAACCTTTTGAAAAGAGATAATGGTTCTGGTTCCATTCCAGATGGATGGGGCATAGATGTTTGGTTTTTAATTGAAGCAGCTATCTCGGGGTACCACATTAAAGAGATATTTATGGGCACGAAGGAACACACATCTTTTGAAGATTATCGAGAAGATGTTTCCAAATTAAGTAAGATGGCTGAACAAGTAGAATTTACTATAATAAGGGAAGCAATCAAGTATGATAGATTAGAATTGCAAAAAAGGGTTAGTGTTTAGTTTTATACGCTGAGCTATATCTATCTATTAATATTATATACTTCTAACGCTTATCTATTACTTTGACAGGATTGTTCAGATTAAGGAATGAAGCACCTGAAAATTAAATTTCTAACTTTTCCATGATAAATTAAAAGCCAACCACGCCTAGAAATCCCACGACGCTGGACAAGTGTTCTGTATAGTTTAATCATTATTGCTCCTTAGTAATTAAATCGATTCAGAAATTAATTTTGCCAGTTCTTCTTTTCCTAGTCTCTGGTACAGTTTCATTTGAGAAAGCAGCTGCTCTTTCATCTGCTTGTAAAGATTGATCCTTACACGCACTGGCTGCCTTTCTATATCGGCTACTTGTCGTTGATGTGATGACATACTGTGCTATTCTTTAATGTGTATATTATTTTAAGTCTAGTCTGGATTAATTCTATACCGCAATTAATATCATATCCTAAGCATCGTGGGCTAATTACTCCTGCACTTTTGACCCTGGTAGAGTAGAGACATTGATTGCGTGATCTTTAGTACCTTCTGCAGCCAAATTTGAGATACTCGTTGATATAAATCCTCAAAGGAAGCTCATCTCTATTTCCTAGTCTTTTTCTACCATAAATTTAAATTTACTAACTTTTTAGATGGGAAGCTTACTTCTCTTCGTGACGAACTGAGTAGTAGTATTGGTGGCAGTCATTTTCTAACTAGCATAAAAGCCTCTTGGTATACCAAACTAACGAAAAAACACACACATACACAACAATCACAAACCCTTCTTGTATCTGTACTTGTTCATTATCTCTACTACCTGCTCATCACTAACTTGAGAAAAGTCTTCATAAAATGCTCCAACAGCGGAAAATACTAATGCTGACTGTAAAACAACCACATCGTCTACTTTTTGATCTTCTTTAAGCATATCAAATGTATCTTTTGGTGCCACGGGAACTGCAATTATCAGTCTTTTTGGTTTTTGGTTTCCTAACCATTGTATAACAGCAAACATTGTTGCACCAGTAGCTATACCATCATCAACTAATATTATGGTTTTATCATGTAAGTGATATTGTTTACTTCCTCTAAATCTCATTAAACGACGTTCTATCTCCTTTTTTTGGACAGATATCTGTTCATCAACATACTCTTGTGATACATTTAGCATGTTAATTACATCTTCATTCGGAAAGAAGCTACCATCAGACATTACCGCACCTATCGCAAGCTCAGAATTGTAAGGTGCTCCTATCTTCCGTGATACAACAATATCTAATTTAGCCCCAAGACTGGATGCCACTACATCTCCAATAACCACTCCACCTCTAGGAATAGCTAAGATGATGAGTTCATTAGCAGATTTCTCTACCAATAACTTCAATCTATCAGCAAGTCTTTTGGCCGCATCTTCTCTATGTTTAAATATAATCACTCGAGCTATTTTACATTCATTTTCGAATAATAATCTATAGGTGTTAGACAATGTTAGGAGCAATTAAACCGCGTCGTTTTTGTTTAACATACAAGTAGATTATTCCCAAGGATTTCTAAATGCTGCACTTAGAGATGGCATATGAAGATAGTGTGTTGTTATTTCAAGGGCTAGTTACCATCTGCCTGAAATTGTCCGAGTCTGGTCTCCGCTTTCATGAGTAGCAAGGGCTTTATAATAGAAACAGGAGATCAAAATACCTATTCGGGCTGTAAAGAGAAGACCAACGTGTAATTTTGCATTTGTGCTTTGAACTTGACCACTAAGCCAAATTCAAAAGAACCACAACATGACGAATTAGATGGAAGATATTTTAAGTTCAACTTTCAAATAACATAATAGTCTCTACTAGATGTCCAAATGGCAAAAGATGTCTTTGATACTAGTTCTGCAATAGAGGTACTGGACGCTTTGAATGAAGTATTGGTAAACTCATCAAGAT
>QHBN01000206.1 GCA_003176995.1 Candidatus Nitrosopolaris wilkensis | reverse complement strand
TTGATGGTTTCTACACAGCCACATATCCATTAATGACTCTAATTTTGGGATAAGCTCAGAAACACTTGGAACCTATCCTACTAACGCTGGCTCCAATAGAGAAAGTGTATGTATTTTATTGGGAGCATCAATAGCAAGTTGTAAAGCAATTGTTCCGCCGTATGAATGACCCACAATATGTGCGTAGTCAATATCTAGAGTTTGCATAAGTTCCTTGCAATCAGCAGCCTGTTGCTGAATGCTCACAACAAACTCTGAATGTGTGCTGCCAGCAAAGCCGCGGCGATGATAGTTAATCATACGATAATGATTTGTAAGGATAGGTTGTGCCAGAAGAGGTAAATAGGAATCAGCGAACACGCTTCCGTGAATAAGAACAACGGGCTCTCCACTTCCTTGCATGGTGTATTCCAATTCTACTCCGTTAATGGTCACAGATAGCATAGTCATTTTCCGTTATCTAGAATATAAAGGAAATTATCTTTTTCAAAGTCGAAGCCTTTGTATACATTTTGAGGTCTCGTAGATTCTGGTATACGATCTGATTATTAGGCAGACGATTAAAGAATAACGGACGTGTTTACTTTCATTATAAATTATTGAGCCTCTCCTTTTCAAGTTCCTTCAATACTTCTTGTAAATATTGTGTCATGTCCTCGTCAACAATCTCTTCTGACCTTTTTTCCAGTGTTTCCAACACTATACCACTTGGAAATATCTTAACGCATTTAACGCGGTATTTCAATGTGCTTTCTATTAAATGAATAAACCCAGCACTAAGAACCCTAGACCACTTAATTCCATATCGTGACGGAATGCGAAATAAAGGCGACCGTCTGTTTACCCTTAAAGGAAGAAAAGTTGTGATAAAGGCCTGCATTTAATCCTATATTTTGGAAAAAATATTTAATTAATCCATCAAGTGTGGCCGGCGTATTATGTTCAATATGTGCAGTAGGTACTATATCAGTCATATCAACTTTGAAACCTTCTAATAATTTATCCTCATCAATATTGTCCAATAAGGATTTGAATCTCTTGTTTGAAATATGTATACACTTCAGTGATTCTGCATGTCTATCATAATTAACATGCTTTGTCAATATGGCATTAATCTTCGCATTAGCACTGAACCCTTTAGCTTCTGACTCTTTTATTATCTCTTCTAAAATATTATCATCTATCGCAAGCTTAATCGTCGTTTTCTTGTTACTAGCTTTTACGGTTCTCCTTTTTGTTGTAGATTCCAATTAACATCACACGCCCTGTTTTTTTAGCAAGTATACATTCATCAAATCGATTACGTAATCTATAACTGTTGTGCAATAATATGTTCATAGTCTTTCTCTTCAACCATGTTCCGTTTTAGGCCAGCATAGTGAAAATTACAACTGGCTTGTTTCTCTCGGTTGTAGTTTGGTTTTTTCTGGTCGCTATGATTACATTATATTACATCATGTTAGTTTAGATGCGTTGTTTATCATCTCAATTAGATTTGCCTAACTAAACTCCCTTGATTTTGGAGTTTCTCTCTCTTTGATTTCCATGCCACTCACTCAAAACTTATCCAAGGGCGCAAAATTGCGTATGTTCTCTTGTGCCATATCACAATACTTTTTTGAAGTGTCTGTGCCAAGATAGTTAACACCTAAATTGATAGATGCCAAAGCAGTTGTGCCAAATCCTGAGAATGGATCGTATACTAGCATACCTTCCCTAATACCATGAAGTTTTATACACCAAGTAGGAACTTCGATAGGGAATGATGCCGGATGATCAGCAGTTTCGTTTCTAGTGTCTTGTGTAATAAACCAGACGTTACCTCTATCGCGTACATTACTGCCAAATCGTTTTATGTTCGACTTATCCTGCTTCTCAACTCCTACAGCTTTTTTATCTAATTTCACGTCACCATATTTGCTAAAATGGAATATGTATTCAAACATACCACTCAAAAAGATAGGAGAACTGTTTGGTTGCCAATGACCTGTTGATATAGTATCTCTATCTTTGAAATCGATATAATTTTTCTCTATGTCCTTTCCTACTTGAGTTTTATCTATGCATATTGATTTTAGCCAAATGATTGTATTTTGTAGTTTGAAACCCACTTTTTCAAATTCGAACGCTACTCTCAATGGTAATAATCCATTTGATAATTCGCTGCCAATATTGAGAAAGAATGAGCTAGTTGGTTTCATAATTGATAATCCAGACTTAGCTAAATTATACATAGAACTTAGGTATTCGGATTCGGGTAGATTATCGTTATATGAATCATATTTCTTCTTGATATTATACGGCGGCGAAGTCACTATAACATCAACATGCATGTTTTGCTGTCTTAGTCTATCCATGAATTTCAAGCAATCTTCCCGATAGATTTGATTTAGTTTGATAGATAAATCCTTGAAACCGTCGGAATTTACAGCTAAACTAGCCTCACGTTCTCTATTGGTCACCCGTATAGACTGGCTACAGCTATTATCATCATGTTTCGTTCTACCATCAATGCCATTTTCCTCATGCTCCTGTTGTGTAGCTCTGTGATCATAAAATTCGATAGGTTTTTTTCTCTTCATTATGTCAACGGCAAACTCTATTCTATAGTCAATGTCAAAGCCCTTGCCTCTAACAGGTAGAGCACTAATTAATTTCCCTTTATGTAGCTCTAATAGGTGATTTTTCATATCGAACTCTATCGGCGTCTTGTATCTACCACAAAAGAAACATTCTAAGACCAACATTCCATCCAGGACATGATCAGGGTCATGCTTTAGATTTCGAGGGAACAATTTTCTCTTTCTATGCGACATCTTCGTTAATTCCCCCAAATTTCATTGAAGTGTTCTCATCTTGTTTAGTTTTGGAATTGCGATTTTCCTGCCCTTGTGGCGTACTAGTTTCTGTGATACGACTAATCATACTATGAATCTCTGCAATTTTATGTTCAATTCGCTCTACAGGATTAAAGACATCATTTATGACATCTATGGCAGATTTGTGTGGATGCATTCTTTCCTCTACTCTGCATGCAGTATCGGCACCCATTGACTTGATGTAGACGCTGAAGAGATGGTCAAGGTGCTTTACCTCGATGTGTATTCCTGTGAAATGTAGCCAATCACTAACTTTGATATCCTTATTGATATCGCACTCTGTCAGATTCCACTCCATTATATCCGGAACTATTCTTTCATGTCTGTCCACCAAGAAGGTTATCATTCTGTCACGGAGCTGTCCTAGAAATACATGTAATCTGGTTCGGTCTATTTCGTCTCCAAGTCTAAAGGGATTATTGCTGCACCTTACTTCGACGTATACAGTACCGCTGGGATAAAATGTGTAAGTTATGTGTGTCTTTCCAATGATTTCAGCATGACGCTTTCCATTATTCCGTGGGATTGCGGGTAGTCTTAGTTCATTATAACATTCTGGAGTAATTTTGAACTTGAAGTGTATATTATGGATATGAAGAGGTACAGACGAAAGTAAAGGCAATACGTAGCCTTCAAGTGTTTGAATAGAGAATGATTCCACATTGTCAGAATTAGGTGGTGTGGAAAAGTGGTTAACCCCTGTGGGGTCTACTTGTGTATTCTTTGATAGGTGCTTTGCTATTACTTCCGATTTAATGGCAGTAGCGTAGTACTCCTGTGGTCTACATTTCCTTAATGTGAAGATGGTCTCGTTCTTAAGATAATGTTTCAGAGTCTCTTGAGCCTGTTTTTTTGTGTTTGGCCACGCCTTCTTCGATTAAGTTTGTAAAAGTTATACCATTTCCATTTTCTCTAAATGTATTAATCGACAATTCTACGATTCGCTGCGCATCAGTATACCGACGCTTGCCACCACCATATTGTGCTACTAATGTTAATGGTGAATTCTGGGTAGTGGCTAGTGGTGTATTGTTGAGTACAGTGTTATCACTCAATTTAATGGCCTTCTTCGGAAGTACGGTTATGATCTTCTTTTCTACCAGTATCTGCAGAGATAACCTTCCCTGTTCTTTTATCTAATTCTCCGTTAAACCAAACTTCCGAAGTATTTTCCGACTTGTACAACACATTCATATAGTCAGCCACAGAATCCCATTCTAAACTAAATTCAAAAGCTACAAGTTCATACCTATCACGAATCTGAGTGCTAATATTACATTCACGTGTTTGCACCTTTTTCTCCGGAGCCGACTCTCCTTGTTCTAACGTGTGAGGACTTGATGTTTTGTCATTACTTCGGTTATGTTCTTGTTCACCCAGTTTCGTTTCCTTTAATTGGTCTTCAAGGACATCATCTGTGACGTTTTGATTTTGATCCAGATGATTTTCATGTTGAGAATTACTAAAATACGGACCTTGCTGAATTTCAGTAATACTGTTTTTAGGACATGGTGTCCTAACTCTTCTGGGGAGATTAGGATTAGCTGTCGGCAAATATCTACGAATGTTTCTTTCAGTGAAGCCAGCTAGATGTTGATGGTCATTTTGTATCTTTGCAATGGCGTCTTTGTGCGTTATTCTATTAACTAGAGTTAGTCTATTGTACATGAGAGGTATCAACTGGAACGCTCTTGTTGCTGCGGGATAAAGTTCCTTGAATTCTTGGGAGAGCTCTTCGTAACTATGTTGTTCGTATTCCTTCAAAGATGAATCGTTGATCTGGTTTGAAGATTCATCAATTGATGATGACATTTCTTAATTGTCTCCAACAAATTTACTCACACAGTTCTGACAAAGCGATAGTGTAATTCTGCCCCTCTGGCCCACCTTTACTTTAACCTGATCTGTGGCTTGCGAAAAGCAGTTTACAGCCTCACAGATACCATTATTAAGTTCTGAGGTTATTGTATTTTGGTTCATGAGAAGTCACCGCTCTTATGTACCCCTGGATTGGCTCGATTGCAGGCTTCCTACGCTACGATCCAGCTCAAATGGCTGATTTATTAGATCAAGTGTTTGTGCTTCAAGTCCGATCTTCTTTAGACGTTCTCGTGCTGTATCTTGGATTAAGATATTTACTCTATCCATAAAATAGTATACGAACAGTTCTACTTATGTATAAATATATATACATGTATACATGTATTAATAGCTATCAGAATGGAAAGTCAAGCTCGGCGAACCCTTGTACTTGGATTCGTTAGAACACATCGAGGATGTATGAAGGAAGACGTTGTTGAGGGGCTCAAGGATCAAATTTCAAGGGTCCCAGTTTTCGATATACTAAAAGAACTATTACAGGATGGTACGATTATAGATGTAAGTACTAATAGAAGAGATCACAAGCTGTACGTAAATGATGACAACTTACTAGTTTCGGTTCCAAGAGAATTGGAGGAATTTGAGAAAGCGTTTATCAGTTTATTACAGAAGTCTATCAAAAAAATCGATGACATAGATTTTTCAGCCGTGTCTAAAAGACTAGGCATGCAAGAATCAGATCCTGCTAAATGGAGCGACTCAGAGATAGTAAAGTACAGCAGCTTTGAATTTGAAAGCTGGAAAGAATCACTTGAAGTGCAAAAGAAGAACACAGATCTTTTGACCAGCGCATCAGTTAGAATCTTTAGATCAGCGGACAAAATAAAGGCGTTATTGAATAAATTGGATAAAAAGGAAATACTGCGACACTCTTCGAATCTTAGAGAGTTAGATTCGCAAATTGAACGAGAAATTAGCAGTCTAGATATAGAACCTATGGAGTCTTCATATGATGTTAGCGACTTTCAAATTACACTATTAGCGCATGGTGCAGTTGCGATATTTTATCTTTTGAGAGATACAATCTTTTATCGTAGTACCATGATATGGCCAAACACTATCCATGACAAGGAAACTTTGAAAAAACTTTATAGCATAGTTTATGTGGGTATTGCAAATTTGCAGTTAAACTTGGCTGAATTCCTCAGTTCTACAAAAGTCAGATTAATTGCAAATCCTGTAGAATATAAGAATTCGATTGAATTTATAATACGATTCGTAGGAGCTTTAGGTGACCATACTATTTCATCTTGCGTATTGTATTACTGTGATATGGATATGCTGCCGATAATAGATTCGATTGCAACATCAGTCTCAAAAATTAATAAGGAAATCAAGGATTATGGATATTCGAATCCTATGGTTAATCAGCTAGCGGAAGGCTTCCGTATAATAATGGAAAGAGAAGAAACAAAGAGGAAGAAAGAGGAAGCATTGGCAAGCCTTCGAGAAGCAGAGGAAGAAAGAAGAGAGTCCATTGTACGATTAGGAGCCGCTTTAAAAAAGCTGCAGTCTGCAGCTAGGACACGTGCAAATTAGTTAATTAGCTATTTTCTTTCTTGACAGTACTTCTGGTTTTAGCTGCGATAACTTGGGATTCTGTTGAATTATTGACATAATCTGAGTAAACTGTTGATTCATTTCTTCACGCATAGTTCTCATATCTTGCTCATACTTCTCCTTCAATAGCTTAACTTCTGATTCTTTTTCTTGCTGATTCTCCAAAGTTTCATTATAGGCGTCATATGTTAGCACCATTCTACATTTTGCACAAAACTTTGAATCTGGCTGGTTAGGCTCGTTGCAGTTAGGGCATTGTTTTGGTTTTAATGTGTCTGACAATTGATTTTTATCCTTTGGAAGAATTCCATATGCCTTTAGTATAGTATGATTTGACTCGTTACCAAAGTAATGAAGATATTTCTGAGGCATAGTAGAGCCTTGAGTCCAACCAGCATATTGATTCAGAACAGGCAATAATTCTGGTATAAGTGACTTTTCTGTTAACCCTGTGTGACGCCTTACATATGGATTCCATGGTTTTTTCAATAATTCGCGAAGCCTTTGCTTGTCTTCTGGAGGAACGCTTGGGCTATCCAACAATGTGGCAAAATAGTCTTTCTTGTAATTATTGTAAGTGATATTCAAACCTATCTCTCCTATCGGTCTTCCCAAGCTTTTGCCATGACCACAAATAAAAGGTGCATTAGGATTTCGTGGTTGTGGGTGTTCATGATCTAGATAGTCCTTTACAAACGGGATAGAATTGATTAAAGGTATGTGTCTGCTACCAGTTTTCCCGTTAACTAACACTTCGGCATACTGATAGTCACCACTTATTTTAAACACGATATCTTTTATCTTTAATTTCAAAATTTCGTGAGGTCTACAACTTGTATCTCTAGAAACCATATGATAGCATTTCATTCTTTTCGAAGGACAATATTTCAAAAATAGCTTGTCGTCTTCTTCAGACCACAAATCAGTTGGCTTGTATATTGATACCTCTCTCCTCTTTAACCTACCAATATTTTCAACAACAGAGGGTTTTGGCCTGGCTTTAGGTGAAAGATCAGGAAAATACAACCATTTAAAAAATTTCATTAATATGGTATTATACAGATTGTATGTGCCGGTTGACTTATGCATTGGATCAGCGCTTTCAGACTTTCGGAAGCTATCTAAAAAGGATAAGACGTCGTCTCTAGTTATTTCTTTAAAGTTTGTCTTATTGTTATTATGTTGAATAAATATGGAAAACCGACTTAATACCTTGATAAGTATCATTCTATAATTGTCAGACAAATTTGTTTCAGATTTTACTGAAAGAATGAAACTTGCAATAATTAGGGCGTTGTCATGCGACAGCTTAGTAAAGTACCGATAATATTCCGGAGCCAGTCCTTCCGCTACATTCTGTATGTTTCTGTCAAATAAAGAAGATTTGGATGACGGTTCATTTGGCGAATACATATTGTACCATCTCAGGCATGGTTGAAGATAGATATAAACTTATATTCTTTATAAGGTTTCTTTAAGTAATCTAAAAAACAAGGGAATTGAATTTCTACAAGATGACGTCATACAAATAGACTTTCATAAAAAAATCATTAGAACGAAATTAAGTAAACAAATTGAATATGATTATTTGATACTAGGATTGGGTGTGGACTTTGCACTTGAACAAATAAATGGCTTTACAGAGAACGGAGGATTTAATTTATACGATGCAACACAAGTTCCAAAATTAAGAGAAAAAATACTTTCAATAAAAAATGGGAACATAGCGATTTGTATTACAGATATTCCCTATAAATGCCCCCCCGCACCATATGAAGCATCGTTAATTATTGATGATATCTTAACTCAAAGTGGAATAAGAGATTCTATTAATATGGATCTATACACACCTACGCAAATTGCATTACCTGTAGCTGGACCGAAGATAAGTCAAGATGTTGTTAACTTGCTCAAAAGACACAATATCAATTTCCATCCACTGCATAAGCTAAAACGAGTATTAAATGAGAAGGATTTAGAATTCGGAAATGGAGACAGGATGGATTATGATGTGCTGATAGGTATCCCACCACACAAAATTCCTGTGATGGTAGCAAATTCTCCGGGTCTATTAAAGGAAGGAGAAAATTGGATCAATGTGGACAAGTTTACTCTTAGAACAAATTATGAAAATGTTTTTGCCATAGGCGATGTTACAGAAATTAAAGTTAATCGATACGTTGCCATTCCTAAAGCTGGAATATTTGCGGAAGCAGAAGCCAAGGTAGTATCACAACAAATCATTGATGAAATAACATATACTAATAATAATAAATCACAGAATCCTCGATTTGATGGCAAAGGTTATTGTTTTATGGAAATAGGAGGTAAAAAGGCGGGATATATTACTGCAGATTTTTACAACGAAGCAGGTCCCATCACCAAGCTTGAACCACCATCGCAAGAATTATATGAAAAGAAAATCGATTTTGAAAGAAGTAGGCTATCGGAGTGGTTGTTATAACAGGTAGGCTATTTCCTATTAATCAGCATAATCGAACGATGATCCGGTGTTGTCTATTTTGTAATTAATTGTATCGACGTAGTATGCTTTATCCACTAATGGGCACATTTGATCTGTTGCCTGGTTTTTTTCTAAATTATCTCCTTTTTTACTAAGAATGTTGATACTCATAACACTCTCATTGGTTATATAGAACTATGAGGTATAATAATGTATACTAGACATAATTGTTGATATATTATTATTGTTATTATTGATATACTGAACAGACTGCGCTATATTGGGCAGAGCGATCAACGACCTAGTGCGTCGCATGTTACGTAGAACCGAATAATGTAGGAGTTAACCCATTATGACATCCAATAAAAACACGACGATCATGTTCAGAGTCCTATTCTCCAGCATGATCTTGCTGACAACCGCGACGATACCCTACTGCGCAAATGCTAGAGGAAAAGTTGAAGTGAGCGCCATCGTTGCTATCATGGCCAGAAGACCAGAAATTATCACCGTGAGTTTTAATTTCATTCCTTGTAAATGACAAACCTGGATGTCTGATTATAAGCCTGTTGGCCAGCAGTGTATGTTATACTCGTCCTCCTCTGCCACCATTAAAAGTCCATTTCATTTGCGACAGACTCCGCATGTAGGAGCTCGTCCTTGTTACTCAATTGGTATCTTTAATGTCGCTTCAATCTTGAAGTCCTTGTATGGAATTTTGCCTTTCAGTAATGCCTTCTTCATTTGTTGGAATTGGCTATAGTGCTTCAGGTCAGGAAACCAGTAGTGTACCAGCTCTACAATAATCGTATCCCTTAGCTGTCGTAAACTTCTATGTGATCTGACATTGAGGAACATGATTCTAGATCGGGGCTTGATGGTTCCTAAATTCTTATGCGTCGTTGTTCTAAGCCCATGTGTGAGCTCTTTTGGCAGCGCAAGCCATTCTTTTCTTGTCAGAATTATGCGAGGTATTTCCTGCTTTGGCATTCCTATTTGTTCTGCACGACATTGTATTTCCTTGTCTATCCATGCTTTACGGAATTCTGTGAGTTTCATGCTAGTACACCCCTACGATGTTTTTACCGAAGGCATAACTGTCCTATCGATTATTTCGATGTACATAGGTACACACACGCACATCTAAAGATACTTAAACTTAATTTTTCTTACAATCTCTCGTGTATTATATGCTGAAGTTTTCGTGCTTCAATTAATCTACGCTACATCGTTAAGCCTGGCGCGTCGTTCAAAACGGATTCTTTTTCTATAATATGTTTAGTGCGAAATATTCTCCAGTAAGCTAGTAGTATTCATGCTATCAGACTTATGACCAGACAGGTAATCAGAATGACGTTCATTCTCTAGGCTTATCTATTTTACAGTCTTCTTGATTCTTTACATATTAAGTCTTCTAGTATGAATCTCTATCGCAACGGTATTTTTTGCGTCGCGTTGGTCGTTGTCAAGTTTGACGTCATATTTGTCATACCTACCCATTTGGGCCATCTCAAGGTGACCCGGCGATCATCGCCACGACTTTCCATTAGACTAGATTCTAATCTCGAAGTATGAATCGACGTCACAAGTATAGGCGATTTTTCTTCTAGAATTGCCTCTCTCTCCTTGAACATTGATACTACATCTACTTGTCCTAACCTAAAAAAATGAAGATTGTTTGTTTTCCTCATCGTTACTCGCAGCACCGTAATATAGACAAGCGTCCGTGGTTTATGAAAGATAGCAGATATTTAGCGAATGGGTCGTTGGTGTTTCCAGCACGACCGCCGACCTTTCTGAAAGTGTATTAAACTATGTATGCTATATATAGCTTGTATGACCGATATTGCAAAAAAACTGAAGAATGCGAGCCAGGATGCTGAGGCGAAATTGAAGACTGAGGAAGATCATGCGGAAGGCAAGCCTAGCTCTGAAAACCTCAACAAAGCTAAGGTAAAAGCAAGAGACGCTTTAACTTAAAGCGCCACCTTTTTCTTTCTGTGATCCCATTATAGTGTTCTGCAACGTACAGAATAAGAAATAAAAAAGAAGAAGAACAACCAATAAACCGTTGGGTACAATAAGATGTGATATGATATCCACATGAATCAAGAACACAAAAGTGACTGAAACAGTGTTAATAGTGAATCCAAATTCCTGTAGTGGATTGACTGGAAAGAACTGGGAAACTCTCTATAATCAAATCAAGGAAATTTTTGGTGAAAATCCCGAGGTTGCATTTAGTCAAAATCTGGTGATGGAACCACCCCGACAAGGAATTTTTAAGAAATTTAATAAAATTGTTGCATTAGGAGGTGATGGAACTGTAAATGAGGTTGAGAACGGCTTCTTTGAAGAAATATCATTAGGAAATAGTAGTGGTAATGACCAAACTACACCTGCATAGCCTGTCTCGAAACCGATAAACCCCGAGGCAGTGATGGCTCTAGTTCCATGTGGAACAAGAAATGTACTAGCCAAGTCATCAGATTAGCCTAAGAGAATTGTAGAATGTTGCCAAAGATTCGTAAATGGTGAACCGCAAAAGATCGATGTCAATGCAGCAGTAACAGCATCAGCAGCTTCTGTATCAACACATTCAAATGATTCTTCAAATGAGGTTACAGCACGAATTTTCCTTAATGCTGCAGAAATGGGGGTTGGCGCAGAAATTATCTATAGATCAAAGAAGATCAGGAACAAGATTAAGAGCCGCATAGTTTCCACAGTTTCAAGTAGGTGTCTACATATGAGAGTAACCTATGTAATATTTCTATAGATGACGGACGTCAAAAATATACTTACGAAGATGACAATGGGCTTGGTTGCGAACGGCAGATATCTGGGAGGAAGATTTCAAGCAGCACGGTAGGCATGCATTTCAGACGGCTTGCTCTACATAACTATTCTTAAGAATTCGGGAAGCTTCAAAATGCTAGATGAATTCGTTCAGTATCAAAGGCGAAAGCATGAGGCTGACAATTTAGATATTCAGGTCTCTATAAAATCAAAAGAGAGAGACGACAGGCGTTCTTCCCGGAACCTTCCAAGTCTATCAAAATGCTTTGACTCTGAAATTCTAGAAGTTTATCTCAGACGAGAGCATATTCTTAACAAGCAGTGATCATTTCTGTTCATTCCATTATATCGGATTAGAAGTGACTTTGTACGTAAGGTGTTCATGCGAATAATGACGGCTTTGAAGGCATCAACTTCGAAAAGGTTATCAGCATTACTCATCAATGCAAGACGATATGGAAAAGAATCTAGCATTAGGAATAGTCCAGGATATTCATTTTGCAGCATTACATATCATAATCGATAGAGGTTTATTCACAAAATATGCTCTAAATCATGTTAACATAAAGGAATTTGCAGGTGGAACTGGTGAACTGGCAAAGGCACTTTCAGAGGTAAATCCGAGATCGGAATAGGATTGACAGACGGATTGGTAGCATCTATCTCAAAAGGATCCGATTTTAGAATTGTCGGAACATTCGTTGAGAGTCAAATGAGATGGATTGTCGTAATAAAATATGATTCACAGTTCCAAAGCATTATTGATCTAAAAGGAAAGACTTTTGGAATAACGAGATTTGGTGGAGGTTCTCATATTAACACCGTTCTATTGGCAAAAGACCAAGGTTGGCTAGTTAGTCAGAACGAAGAGCAGGGAAATAATATAAGAATTAAACCAGTGGGTGATTTAAACTCACTAGTCAACGCTATTAGAAAGGGTATTATAGATTGTTTCATTTGGGAATTGCTATCTATAAGTTTTCTCCTTGATAGCGGTATCCTCAGAGCAATAGGTGAAGTTCATCCACCTTGGCCGTGCTTCATGGTAGCTGCTACAACAGATTTTATAAAAATGTCTGCCAATCAAATAAAATCTGTTCTCGACTCAATACAAGGAGCAGCCAAGATTTTTCACGCTGAATGAGACTATTCTTTGGGCATCATGAAGAGAATTTATAAATTATCTGAAGATGCGTGCCAGAGCTTTATGAAGTCAGTCAAATATTCGGCAGACGGAAAAATATCCAGAACAGTTCTGAAAGAGACAATGACTACATTATCAAATGTTGGAGCGATATCTAAAGTTGCGAATGTTTCAAATATTATATCTCCATATTTTTCGCCTATAGAGGACTAACAAATTGCGAAAGGGGGTCAGTCAACAAAAGTGCTACTCACTCTAGAATCTAAACCATGATGTAGATCTTATTATCAAAATATTTTTCACCAACAACTAATTTCCAATATCTAATAAATGCGACTTGTTTTAGATATACATTCATGATTTACGACTAAATTCAATAGCTACACTTAAACAAACAACAACGAATACATTAATGCTTCATTTTGACAGCTGGAGACTTTTAATCTTTGGATTAATATTTTTTAGGGGCTGTTGTAAGAGGTAAAGTTAGTTCAGGTATTATTCCTATACAAACCTTTTTTTCTCTTTACCATGCTAAAGCTCCTTTTGGTAAGACAACAGCAAGATCATCAGACCGAAATGAAGTCCTCGCTAATGCTGTATACAATTTGTCGAATTGAGGATCGAACGTAATGTTCTACTACTAGTCACTAAACATATTGCCAATATAAGCCGACAGTTCGTCTCTTAACTTGATAACTTTCACCCGTTTATATCCATCGAGATTGGTTTGTAGTAACGAATCGAGTCCTTCTACGAGATATTGAATGTTTGACAATGTTAGAAGGGTATCTGCACCAGATTGACTTTCTTCTTGATCTTCGCTAGTCATTATATAAGACAATCTTTGTAAACTGTTCTTCTCATACTCATCTATTTTTTCTAAGTAGTCATAATATCATCATTAGAAAATGACAAGCTTTTTCCTTCGATACTTCAGCTTCTCTGTGATATTTTTATGCTTTTCATTCCAGTGTTTTAGAAAATCTGCAATTATAGGTTCGAAATCTCTTATTTGTGATTCCCGCTTCCGGGAAAGTTTTCCCATCGTATGTCCATACATTACGCAAGTCCAGCATCCTAGAAAAGGGATAAGAGGGGCAATATAGTAGCCTGCATGTCTTCCGCTAAATCCCCAAGCTTCACCTACTAAACAGTATTTAGAATCGCTTGACATTATAGACTTGTCTGTTTCGTCAAATGTGTGTCTTATTTTCTTAGACCATACAGGACACACATCTTCAATAGTAAGAAGGGCTTGGCTTGATTTCTGCACCATTAGTTCTCCTTGTTTTTCTTCTTCTTCATTCTTATGAGCTAAAGGTAATTTGCCCATAGTTAGTAGGTAGCTAGAGGACGCGCCCTATTAGTGTTTCACAATGCAGGCAGCGTAAATGTTAATTGACTCAAATTTACGGCTGTTTCCACAAAATCCAGCAGCTACGTAACCAAAGGCACCAGCGAAAAATATCAACATATCAAGCTGTTGGTCCTGACATTGCCCGCGCTGCCCTAGACCAGAGCCGTGTGATAGATGTCAGCAAATACACGTGAGAATATGGCAAGTATTCTAGTAGTTTCTCTTTTTTGATAGCTTTGTAGTTATATAATATCTGGTGCCTACATCAGAAAATATTTGATCAAATAGTTTTCTGCCTGATATATCTAATGAGTTTCAAAATGCTTTCAATTCTTTCACTCCTATACACTGGATATTCGAAGAGAAGTAATCGTTCTACCCATCTAACAAAATCTTCTTAGTTGTTTTTGTTTTTGCTATTATTAAAGTCACAAATCTTACTGGATACTATTGCTTTCTTGCTCCTTCTTGATTATTATATCCATAATGATATTTGATTAATTTCTTCATTTGCCCTTGCTACTTTCTCGATCTTACGATGACATGAGTAACAATAATTACATTTAAGACAAACATTGATGTTCTTTTATAACACTACTCTGGCGAACTGGGATTATATAATGTAAGATAGCAATGCATACTCTGCAATCGCATCCGTGGTTTCGCAAAATAGTTACTAAAGAACTATAATACGTTACCGACATGGAGAGGGTCCTCACACACTTGGAAGCAGAATGTACCCACAAAACCACTCTTTGACACATTTAAAAAATTAAAATACACGTTTATGAATGAGTAAAGAAGATAACGAAAACTTGTCATCTTTGCCTGTGCATCTCTCAAACGGTAGAATACTAAGCGTAGAAGTTAAGAGAAGTAAAAGAGCAAAGCAATTATGCTTGAAAGCAAATATCTTTGGACTTTATGTCGTAGTTCCAATTATTAATTATGAAGCTGACGAGGTAATGAGATTCTTAGACATCAAAAAAGAGTGGATTCTAGAAACATCAGAATACTATGGGAAACTCCGGAATGAGTGTGGTGAGGAGAATCTAAAATTAAACACAATTTCTTTTCTAGGCAAGAGATACAATCTTCGAATAACTAAAGACTTTGCAGCCTCTGTAATAGTTTCAGATAACTTAGACACTATAACATTTCATGTCACTGATAGGCGCAGATGTAAGGACGATATTAAGCGATGGTATCTCGCAGAAACCAAGAAAATAGTATCGGAACGTATTGATCTCATTAGGAAGAAGTACCCAAATCTTCCAGCATATAACAGAGTTTCAATAAAGGCTCAACATTCAAGATGGGCCAGTTGTTCCAAAAACGGAAATCTGAACTTTAATTTACTCTTAGCTTCACTTCCTGTTGAGATAATAAATTACGTGATTATACATGAACTAGCTCATCTAATGGAGCTCAATCACTCGAAAGAATTTTGGAACATTGTCAAGTTACTAGATCCTGAATTTCAGCATCATAGAAAATTGCTGCATAAATACGGACTACTAACAAATTATGTGCAATAATCACCTGAATAATTTCTTTCCGGTCTATCATACACTCGACGGAATCCCTCTAACCTCAGAAATGGCTTGGTCGAATAATCTATGCACGATTAGTTTATTCTTTCTCCTACTTCACTCCACCACTAACTCCAGTTCAACAAATATCGACTATTTTTTCTTTGCAGAAGCAATCCATCTCTTTCCTTAATTCCTGTTTCCAATCAATCTCGTCTCATCATCTACTACCTAGTTAAATTCATCAAAGAACATGGTATGAGATTCATCAACTTTTATCATTGATCTAAAATTCTCATCTTGCATTAACCCCACTAGTATAATCATTTCCATCTTTGGAATATATACAAATTGATGGACTAGTATTGTGAGATGCATTAGTATTGTGAGATGCACCCTTTGAGGTCATTAACTTCCCTCTCTTTTAGCTGTAATTCTCTTATTTCTTGTGGCCAGGTACGCACACGATTGCTTTACCGGTTCAGTCAAGTATGTATGCCATAAACATGTCTGTCAAAAGTTCAGACTCGATGGTCGAATCAATTGAGTGATAATAACGAAACAACATGATTTACACTCCTTCTTCATCACTTACGGGAGGACACGAATGGTCATTTGATATCATATTTACACAGTTAATTAGGCAATAGGTTCCTAAGCTTTTCCTGCATCTTGTATTACTATCTGCGCACGCGATGTTTTATCAAATTAATTCGAAGTCAAGTGTGCAAAGCAAAGCAAAGCAAAGCAACAACAACAACAATATTATCTATATTCGCGTTAGGATACCGAACCCTTTGGAACATGTGAGGATAAATGGTGGCAACTGCTCATAACATTTCGAGTGACACGTTAGAAAAAATTGCTAGTGAGGTCATTGAATGCCCACTTTGCAAACTTTCAAGAAGCAGAAAGAACGCGGTACCAGGAGAAGGACAGATTTCAGCAAAGGTAATTTTTATTGGAGAAGCACCAGGAAAAAACGAAGATGAAAATGGAAGGCCGTTTGTAGGCGCCGCAGGGCGTATTTTAGATGGAGCACTACAAAAAGCTGGAATAGAGAGGTCGCAGGTTTTCATAACCAATATAGTAAAATGTCGACCTCCGGGGAACAGGATACCTGAAGATGACGAACGTTCAGCATGTAGACCTTATCTAGATAGGCAGATTTCTCTTATTGCACCGAGAATCATATGTCTTTTAGGAGCTACCGCCTATTCATCTATTCTTGGTGGAAAATCAATCAAAGAGAATAGAGGAAAAATCATAAAAAGAAACGGTCAAGAGTATCTCATAACAATCCATCCAGCTGCTGCAATTTACAACAAAAATTTACAACACATATTGGAAGAGGACCTTTCTAGCTTGTCCAAGAAAATTAAAAAAATGGAAAATCCTGAGAGAAATTCATTACTAGATTATATAGATGATCAAAACGATAGGTCTTGCTGACTCATGCTAGCGACTCAACAATGCCGCAATATCGGCATTATTTATCCGCGGTTTTTCCATCCTGCTGTTGATTGATGTCTTCTCAACCTGGCTTAAGCGGGATTATAACCTTAAGTACGCCTATATATCACACAGTAAGAACGTTGACTAAACTAACTTATTATATTATTCGGAAATATGTAATTAAATTGTAGAAATAGCTAGACTCACTCAGTGTTTTGACTTCCTGCATCAATAAGTCGCTGCTGAATGACTTGAGCCCTTAACTCATTCATTCTATCAATATATTTGATTTAATTAATTTACTGTAGTCAAGATGTCCTTGCTAAGTGCAGAGGGCTGGGCTATTTGCAGACACCTCACTCTCGGCGATCTTTATTGTAATTGGCTCAGGGCTGACCTAATCAACCAAGGAGGTGTTTCTGTGTCCCTTTTATTTGTAATTCAATCTGTTTTATTGTTTGAGATTGTGTGTCTATTAGGTTTCGTATACGTTTTCTTAATGGTTCATGAATGGCCTTTTTGTCTATACTGGTAGTACTATCAGCAATAACCGAATGTCTTTCTTCTGGTTTCTTACAAGTATCATGACGTTCATTTACTCTCACTTTGATCTGTTCTTTTTCCTGTGTCGTTGTTGGTATTCGTGTTTGTTTTTGATCTACGTTTTTCTTCTTCGTGAGCTTAAACCAATCCATAATATCCAGATAGTCGTCCTTAACAAGTCCTATTCCCATGCCTGTGAGAATTGCCGCGGCAGTCGCAGCTGGAAATGAGGTACCTCTTAAGAACAACGAAAATAATCCCAACACTGCACCTATTTCTCCATGATGTATTCTTCTATTAAAAAAATATACTTTGGGAGATGGGTTATGTCTTGAATGCCAGTATGACGTCAATATCTCAGCAGCTGTAGTGCCGATCATCAATCCGCCTTTAATACCAAGGCTGCATAACAATCCATACAACATCATTATTGTTATCTGTGATAACAAAAAATAATAATAAATATGTATGTGTACATCTTAGCTATTAACTCATCAGACGTTAATCCACCATTAATTGATGGTAACGCTCGGCTGAGTGTATTTGGCAGAACCAAACGCTCTTTATTTTTCAATCCTAATTCCGTTTGTCACACATGTATTTGACATTCATAAGACCCACACCTGTAACGCTTCGAACAACATAGTTAATGATAAAGGTGTTCTGAAACTAGTCTGGAAAAGTGCACGCGAATTATGTAGATTAGATAGACTATTAGATAGACTATTAGATAAACTATTAGATAGACTATTAGATAGACTATTAGATAGACTATTGAGCACGGTTACATTCTGGACACACAATTTTGGTTTGATGGCTACTGATCGGCAAGCTTCAAAACAATTCCGTTCGTTTACTGTTATTACTATGACCTAAAGTTTTTAAGAAATCTTTCATATAAACAGCTTATATGCCACGAGATAATAGAGTAGAAATCTTTAAACTTTCTGAAATCCCCTCCAAACTTGATAATATAAATAGCTATTTCCTTACTCTTTTAAGTTCAAACTCTACAGCTATTGGTATAATTCAGCTAACACGAGGCGAAAAGGATAATCAACAGCCGCACATAACAGACGAATTATATTATGTAATTGAGGGAAGTGGCTTAATTGAAATGGATGGAGAAGATCATGTTCTTGAGCAAGGAACCTTTATTCTAGTACCGGCAAATATCAAGCATAGGTTTCACGCCAACAAGAGTTTGCTAATTGTCCTATACATGTTTTTCGATAATTAAAATATAAATGCCGCGTATTGTTCGCATGTCTAAAAATCCAGATCTAATGCAAAATTCATAAACCAACTATCCTAACGAGGCTGATAAAGAACAAAGTAAACACCGAATCGCCGACTCACGTACAAGTTCCTTTAGTTCGATATCCTGTAGGGGTGTTCTATACCATGAATAGGTCTGTATTGAATTCTAGTCCCATTGAGCGAAATGTCAATTTGAATCTCTTATTCGTATTCATTATTGTTAGTAGTAATATCCTCGATCGCCAATACCATTGATTTCGTTAGTTTCTGCAAAGTTAATTGCCTTGCAGCAGCCAATTTCATATAGTTTGTTATAAGTACAGCAGATAATGTACTACCGCCGCGGCAGTGTTAATTTTGTATTTTTTAACAAAAGGTTTTAAAAAGAAATGTTTCCTATGAGCGTGCGAATGAGGCCTTTTGGTTTTTACAGTACGTTGTTCTAAAAACTAAAGTTTGACCTCCCTGGAGGATGTGGGTAGGGAAAAAATGCCGTATTAAACTTAAGGTACCAGTTATCGAGTTTATCCCTTAGTGAGTAATAACGTTGGTATTGATTTTACAGAATTTTGACCACCCCCCCATGGCAGCAAGCAGGGTCGTACCGCACAAGTCGCGTAGTGCTAGGCTTTCGGGTCAAGTCAGGAATAATTCACTATTTATTCGAAAGGCGGCCGCACTTCTTTGATATGGCATAACGCATTTGTGCTAGTATAGCGAGATGGAGAAATTTTTATTAAATCTGGACTTCACATATTCCAATACTTCAACGTCTGACGAGAAGTATTGTATATTATTAATTTCACTATTTTGGTTCTTCTCTTTATCGATAAACTGCGCAACAAAATTACCACACGCATTTCTGTTTATAAAAAGCTTCTTCGGCTGAGACTGATGTTCAATCCTAATCCCTTCGTCAAGGTCAAGAGATATTAATTTCTTGGATAAATCATTCTCTTTCCATCCAGAGTTCATGATCACGAGAACCCTTTAGGTATAGTAACACAGAGGTACCTTATAACGATTACTGACAGTATCCGTGACTAGTTAACAGGAAATAAGCGATGCAGAGTCATCCTGGAAATGAACCTGCATTTGAATTACCAAAATTTTGCAAACTGTTCTCGTTTGATTTCCCGACATGCCAGCGATGGAGTTGTACTTTCACAATCGCCTTAGTTTTGATGGTCGTCCCTAGAGTGGTCTATTGTAATAACTATGGAGCTCTTTATCTTATGATTGTTGTACAATCAAGAAAATTATGGTAAGCTTCAGAAGACCTTTTCTACAAAGTCGGCGATCTAGGTCGGCGATGTTAACTTAATAATGAATTAGAAGTACACCATTAGCGATTCTTGAGAATATTCAACACATTATCTGGAATGGAAGAAAAGGCAACCTCAAGGGATGGCAACTTGAGGATGATCATTTGTGGTCCGACAGTCTATGATTTTTCTCATCTTGGGCATGCAAGAATACTTCTCTTTTATGACTTAGTAGCAAGATATTTAATTTTAAGTGGAAAGCGAACGACAGCAATCTTAAACATTACGGATATAGATCCCAAGATATCGTTACGGGCAAAGGAGGAAAGATCGTCTGCAGCGGACATTTCTAATAGATTTATAAAGGAACTCATGATTGATATTCAATCCTTAGGTATCAATACCCTATGTATTGCCAGGACTTCCGATTACGTAGAAACTGCTAAAAAGATAATACTAGAGCTTTGTGGTAAGAAACGTGCTTACTTTTCTAATGGCAATATATACTTAGATACAAGTTCGCTAGTCTCATACGGGAAGCTCTCACAAATGAGTCGTGAGGATCTAGTTAATAGCAGAGTTGACATCGCGCCGGGGAAAAAAAATCCTAATGATATCCTGCTTTGGAATGGTATCGATGACTTCGGTCAGAAATATTATGACAAGTCCTTAGGAGTAGGCGTCCCTTGGTGGCATATGCAGGACGCTTCTGTAGCAATGTCCATCTTTAACGGACTATACGATATGCATGGCGGTGCAACGGAGCTGGTATATCCGCATCACGAGTCACTTTTGGCACAACTGCAGGTGTTAACATCCAATCAACGACCAGTCAAGATCTGGAATCACGTGGGATTAGTAAGCATCAACGGTAAAAAAATGTCCAAATCTTTGGGCAACATCATAAGAATAAGGGATCTGATAAGAAAATATAACTCAAATATTATACGGCTTTATCTCTTTTCAAAGCATTACAGACAACCTTTCATGTTCTCACAATCTGAACTTAATAAATTCTATTCGACGGACGAAACAATCGCAAGTGCACTTTGGAAGGAAATAGGTAGTAAAATCCCTCATCGTAGGACAAGGCTGACCAAGGAATTCACTAGTTATATAGAGAATGATGTAAATACGCCTGCCGCCTTGAAATTACTGATAGAAACTGCTAGAGAGGGCGAGTCCACAGCAGACCTGCGGTACATGGTAAGGATTTTTGGACTTGTTTATTGACAAGGAGATGGAGGGGAATGGGGCAGCATTTTGTGGATTGTGGACACATTAGGTATGTTGGAAGAGGAATAAATATAATGAAGTGGTTACTCGATCCAACATCGTCAGTTTGCGCTTTGAATACTAGATAGGTTGTTATTCTCATTAACTAACTCACTCATTAGAGGATATAGTTGTAAAAATTTGGATGCCAGTAGGAGTGGTCTTGAACATTCGCTTTTTCTTCTTGATAGACCAACAATTTGTTCTTAAGAAGCATCCTAAAATATTGCAGGCTGCAGATTGATTCAGAAATGCAGTTGATATTATTTTGGATTTAGATGCCCCACCGTTTGCGACTTCTAGGATTGTCGCTGATATATCGGTCTTATCTCTGTAGCTCATTCACCGAACACCTATTGCTTTTTCCTCTTTTGAAATAGAAGGAAGTCGAAGCGCGGTATTGAAGAGTCTGTAAAGCACGTGCGTCATAACAAATCATACCGAAGTTAACTATTTAGGAACTTTGGATACTGCCTCTATAGCCATAGGTTTTCTTGGTAGGGTAGATAAAACCATTAGGTTCTGCTAAGGAAGTTGCTTATATAGCTAGTATTGTAATCTTCAGAGAATCATTTCTATCGTATCGTACATAACGTAACATATGCTGAGACTTTCGGATGGGCACACAAACAGGTACTCGCTAACAAAGAATTATTGCCAACAGGTGTGAAATCCAAAAAATGATAGGAAAATTAAGAGAGCGAAGTTTAATTATTATGTGAAAGGCGAATTATCCCCACCATCGCCATTTCCCATGCTAGTATGATGCCCTACGTATAGAACAGGTATTTGACAAAGAATTAGTAATTTGGAGCATGCCAAATGACTGACGGAGGAGGAAAGGCAACACCTAATTCATGAGCCTGAGACAATTATACTTGGAGAAAAACATTCCATCCTATAGTATATAATATCGTTCCGTAGTATCAGAACATGTAATGCGTAAGGGCACAATACATAAGAAGCCAGATAGGAAAAAAAATAAAACTCATGCTTATAGTTCGATTAGATCAGGAAGCAAAAAATATGCCAAAGCTGAAAGGCGGAAAAGAAATAAGCCAAAGGCATAGGGATAACCGATTTGATGCAATACAAGTCTGACCGCAATTAATGAAACTACCGTTGACTGCAACATCTGATGCTTTTACATCTGCATCTTCACATATTATGAATGGATCATTACCCCCTTTGCGCCACTTGAGATCCAAC
>QHBN01000205.1 GCA_003176995.1 Candidatus Nitrosopolaris wilkensis | reverse complement strand
ATCTATTGTGCTACAAGCTAACTTCATTGGTAATAGATATAAGCGATGATACAAAAAAAATTCTCAGTGATACGGTTCAAATAAGTCACGTGCCAGTTGTTTATGGGACACATCCCATTCTAAGCTCTGCGCATCAGCCTTCAATCAAGTAGTCCCTAGACTTTGGCATATTTCAATGACGGTTTGGTAAGATGTCAACGGAACTATCTTTAGGGCATTAAACTTTATCCATCCCGATTCGACCATAAAGTTCTGTACCGAATGAGCGTCTTGCGCGTCTACGATCCATAGAAATGTGTGTTCTAATCCCGAATGATACTGCTGTAGCATCTTTACGTTGTTTTTGGTGAGAACCTTATCAAGTTGTCCAGCCATTTTTATGACAAGTCTTCTATTTTCCACATCGTTTAGCGGACAACTTTCCGGAGAATGGCTTCCATATATCCCATATAATCCCATAATGAACGCATCTATATACTATGTAATAAAAATTTCCTTCTAGGATGGCCATGCATCAGGTTCAGTCGCTAAAGCAAATGACTATGAACCGGATATAGAGGGTCTCAGTCTAAAGGTTATATGATAGCTAGAATTATTTAGAATACAATGATCAAAAAAGCGAACGTAACGGTAATAGTGTCAGATCTAGATCGTGCTATCAAGTTTTATACCGAAACACTTGGTCTGAAATTAATGGATCAGTTTCAAGATCAATGGGCTGAAATTCAAGCTCCTGGATTGATTATTGGATTGCATACTGGTGCCCCTCATGTACTTAAGCCTGGAAATTCGGAAAGCCTCGCAATAGGATTCACAGTTGATAACCTTCATAACGATATGACTGCCTTCAAAAATAAGGGTGTTGTCTTCTCTCCCAACATCATTGAAAATGGGCCAGTCAAAATCGCATTGTTCAATGACCCAGATAAGAATCCGCTTTACTTTTGTGAAGTCCGTGAAAATAGGGAATAATACGCATATGCGGTCATTTATCCAAATCCTCACTCAAGGATTTCAACTATTCTGAAATTAAGATCACGCATGCATTAATCTCCGTTGGTTTGACCGCGCCAATAATCACCGTTTGGTTGCTATCATACCTATAGGCTTTGGAAAGGCATCAGATGGTATACCCATCACACCTAACATAGCCGTCATGAGACTCAGGATTAAGGTTCTGCCAGCTATTTCAATAATTATCCAATAGGTTGTTGTTTTTGCGATATGATAGTGCACATCATCAATTAGTACGTGACAAAATTTCTTAAAACCTTTGCCTCTAACAGTTAAAGTTTATCTTTAATGGTTAAGGATATGATTTAATACGCCGGCGGATTTAGAATATGCGTGCTTATTAATGTAATAATTTCTCAAGAAGCTATACAGTTTCTCCACCGGGATGGACGAAAGGGAGATGCAAACATAGTGATATATCGTGATAACCCTTCAATTAGTTGTTGTAATGTACGACCGTCTACTTTCGTAATAAGCTTGGAGGAAACGTCTGGCGAAAAGCCCGATGAATCTATTTTTATGGAGTACGATAACAAATATAGTTTATCTGTTTGGGTTGAAAAACGGCTGTTGAGCTATTTGGAGAATAAACCTGTTCTTATTATCTTGAAAAAGGGATTGTTCAAACGGCTACAGATAGAGATTGGTTCAGAGGTACTTCAAAGGCAATAAATCGTTTTTTCATTTTTCCTATGACCTTTTAGTATCAAAGCCTAAAGAATTCTGTGTTATTGTCATCTTTCTCAGCATCACTTGTTACCTCTTCTCGCATATGTCCTGATTCTAATTACTCTTTCTTGGTCTCGCTCCATAACCGTCACAGTAAAAACATTTTTAGGAAATTTTGCAGACTTTTTGAAAGATTCTCACCTCACAAACTAGAAACCCAATACCTTCACATGCAATGCATATTTCCGTCTTAATTTAGTCTCCCAATATATTGTGGACGTTTGCGGTGCCGTGCAACGAGAACTAACATCACGAATACTTACACTCATTATTGAAGGTGTTTAAGAATGAGTAGAAAGGAGATACATTCCTTAAAGGAACAACAATTTAGATTCGGTAAAACGATAGTGTTATAATGAATTTATAAACTCTCTGAATTCATTAGCGTGGACATCCTTTGTCTTCTCCCATACCTTCTGGAATTTTGGTATCGTCTTCATTCCTCTCATGTAGCCTTCCCAACGAAACCAAATTTGACTGTCTATCATACCTTTCTTGTATAGACGAAACATAAATTCTATTAAATCAATAATTGCTACTGTTATGTAATATTCTTCAGGACTATCTACGACAGCAAATCGCGCCTGAAAAAGAGGACTTTCTGTTGCCATTTTTGTAAACGCATCAGTATTTTCAAGTTTGAGTCTAGCATCCATTATTCTTGAATATATTTGCTGTTCACTTTGTATTTTCAGATTTTTTATCTGTTGTTCACTTTGCTTTTGCATATTTTTCTTCATAGTTGAAAAATTCACTAGTGCCATTACAAAAAGTCCAGCAACTACATAAACAGAGATTAAAGGTACGTATGTTAAAGGTGAATCCATAACGTTTCACATATCATAGACATATAAGGATTATAGGGGGTTTGGCTCCAGAATTTGAGCCAGTGTAAGTGTTAATGTTTATAACACCAAATATTAGCAAATGGTTTTAGTAGAGATCCGTCTGGCTTACAGTCATCAAGACCCTTTTTTGCCGTAAATTGGTCGGCTACTCCTTTTTTTGATGCAAGTCCTAAGGATCTACAAGTCTTCTAGCATGAACACCTAATCATCTGATAGTGGCGGCAGATCCCAAAGTCTATTACTGAATTCGCTACAAGACAGCCTAGATATTCCTTCACTTCACCATCTCAACACGAGTTTAGTATGACCATCTAAAGAACTGAAAATCTATCACCTTTCAAACAAAAGTCAAACACGTGTCGCCTTTAGGAATGGAACACCTCAAGAATAAAGGTAAACTTCAAGGTTCGAATTTATTTTTAACCGTTGTAGATCATTTTCAAAGGTAATAGGACACATTTTAATAGTTCAAATAAATATAAAGTGTGGAGATTGAAAGGAAAAATAACAAGGTCTGGGAATGAACAGAGTGATTGAGCAGTGTCGGCCTCTATACAAAGGGACAAGGACTAACATCGAAGAAGGCACACAGTTTGTTTCAAGGATTGAAAATTGGAGATAGCCATAATTACGGTGTAGAGATAACATATACACCTGATAAACAAGAGCAAAAGTGTCATGTCTGATATGATTGAGAATGTCCTAATACTTCAAGGAGGAGGCTCTTTAGGGGCCTTCGGATGTGGGGTCTATAAGGCACTTGCAAGTAGCAATATAAAAATTGACATAATCGCAGGTACGTCAATTGGTGGACTAGATGCCAGCATACTGGCTGGTAGTAAGGATGATCATCCTGAGAAAACACTAGAACAATTCTGGTTGGAACTAGCTGAGGGTAGTTCAAACTTAAGTTCGCCGTTCATAGATTGGTTAGCTGCATATCCGGCATCTACCACACCTCACTCAGCAATAACGCATATTGCACAAGCTAAGTCCATATTGGCATTCTATGGTTCAGGGATTTATGGAAATAACAAGGTCTTTGTACCACGTTGGAGACCGGATTACTCCTTTACAGATCCACAATATTTTACACCTCACAAGTGGACATATTTATTTGACCACTCACCTCTTGTGAAGACTCTTGAAAAGTATGTCGATTTCAAAAAGTTGCAACCAGATGGTAATTCTAACGCGCGTCTTACAATAACTGCAGTTAATGTCTTGACCGCGGAACCCTTAATTTTTGACAGTGCAAAACAACAGATAACTCCAAAGCATATACTAGCTACTACTGCATATCCAAAATATTATTTTCAATGGGTGGAAGTAGAGAAAGGGGTATACGCTTGGGATGGCAGCTTACTAAGTAATACTCCTTTGAGAGAGGTCATAGATGCCTCTCCCGTAAATGACAAGCGAATTTTTCTCGTAGAAAATTATCCCAAAAACATTGATAGGCTACCGGATCATTTGCTTGAAGTAGACCATAGAGCCAGAGACATTATGTTCTGTGATAAAACTCTACATAGTATTCAAATGTCCCGAGCAATTACCAGCTACCTTAGGCTTATTGACGATCTCTACGAGATGCTCGAAAAGCAATTTAAATCGGAAAAAAAAGAAGACAAAGAAAAGTTTGAAAAAATCAGTGCAAGATATAAAAAGGTATCTGAAGAGCATGGTGCAGAAATTAAGGGTGTACACTATATAACCAGGACAGAACCATTTCCATACCTCTATGAGAATGCAGATTTTTCGGTAGATGCAATAAAGAATTCGATAAAGGATGGAGAATTAAAAACGGCTCAAATTATAAAAGATATCCACATACGATGATCTCAGACTACCATCACCAGCAGCTAAGGAAAAAAGACCGTGGTAAGTCTTGCGAAATTAGTTTATGGTGATGTAATCAAGAAGATCGTACTCGTAATGTTCTATGATAATTTATCATAATATATAGCACTTATCACTTCGCCCTTATCGTTCACTAAAGAGGTTAGCTTCGATCTCTAAAAAAGCAATGCGCATGATATCAAGTTAAGGTTCAAAATATATGGTGGTTGAACAAGGTGTCCAGCTCCTTGGGCAGTCATTACAGGATTTGATTAGGCTGTATGTTAGCTATCTTACGTTTGGAATAGATATAGCAGCAGGCATAGTTATCGGAATTTCGGCCGGGATTGCATTTGTTGCATTCTTGAAAATATTACATAAGCCGATAATGGATCAAACAATGGAAAAAGAAACTATCAGGTTACGTTTAGCCAGAGGCATACTTCTAGCACTAGATTTTGAGGTTGCCAGTGACATATTAAAATCAATTTTAATACCAGCAGTGGGTGACCTTACTATACTTGCAGTTGTAGTGGCAATAAGAATAGCACTCAGTTGGTCATTGTCACAAGAGGTAGATAAACACCTTGAACAAAGGCAAAGGTAGATGGTGAGAAAACGTGACTAATCACACAATAGTATAGGCTTGTGGGGCGATAATACGCTTGAATGTACTATCCTTCTTATCATCTAGCTGACAGAAAACAATTACAATATCGATCGCACAAATTAGGTTTACATTGAGATCAGTTATATAACACAATTTCCTTTGTACCTTAGCATATTCTTTGAATTATTATAACCAGCAGGCGCCTTTCCTTCTGTACTTACTATATTCGAGATGTTGTTCAAGTGCCTGTTCAGAATCAAAGGATGTTACACATTCGTCACATATATGAAATCCAGTAGGTGGCATCCTATAATGTTAAGATCTGATATCCTATTTATAGTTTTGATAAATTGATCTCGGCTATCAATTTTGATTTTATGAATTTCTGAGAGCTTAGATTGTTTAATACGGAGTTCCATTTTTTCGTTGGTTTCTGAATGCTTCAATATACCATTCAAATTCATCAAGAAATCGCACAACTCTCTTGTTGTACCCTTCATCTATTAATTTGCCATTATCATCGAAAACCTCATTCACTCTGGAGATAGGAAATGATGAGGGTATGGGTGGTGCCCCTAACTCTGCGAATACTAATCTTAGCTGCTGTGCTGCATTGATGCCGCCGAAAAATCCTGGCGAGTATGAAACAATAGCAGACGGTTTAAAATAGTACTCTTCCAAAAAGTAATCTAGTGTATTTTTCATTGCAGCTGACATACTACGGTTATATTCTGGAGTGACAGGCATGTAACCTTCTGCATCCTTAATTTTGTTTCTTAGGTCCTTGAGTTGTTCTGTGGGATTTGACATTTCCTTATACATCTCATTCAGGAGAGGAAGATTAAGCTCAAGTGGATCGATGAAATATACGGTGTGGTTGCGACTCTTCAACGTCCCTTCCATCCAGCGGGCAACTTTGATACCGTGTCGCTTTTCTCTAACGGAGCCCACTATCAATGCAATTCTAGCCATAATCTTGCCTATTTCTGTTATCCTACCAGTACTACTTAAATCATCGCTGCTGATAAGAAAATCATTTATTAAAATGATTGTTTAACTCGGCTATACATATTATTTGGAATTAGACGGTAAATCGTGAAGTGCAACATACGGTACGATTTGCCAATTAGCACGATAATTACTCGAAAAATAGTTTAACAGTTCAAGTTTTTCTTTGCTAGTTCAGAGCAATACCTATATACAAAGCATAGGTCTAATACCGAATGAAATTATCTCAAGGAGTTGGGTATTCCTATCATAGAGGGAGAAGACCTCATAGCAGTGTTAAATGGTATATTTCGGAGATAAGGATTTGAGATGAAAGCAGCAAGGATTGTTCAAGTAAATCAACCTCTT
Organism: Candidatus Nitrosopolaris wilkensis; assembly: GCA_003176995.1. Classification (GTDB taxonomy): domain Archaea; phylum Thermoproteota; class Nitrososphaeria; order Nitrososphaerales; family Nitrososphaeraceae; genus Nitrosopolaris; species Nitrosopolaris wilkesensis. The sequence goes on along the minus strand of QHBN01000205.1, from coordinate 6,611 downwards.
CAAGTGCAGGAACTTCAGACTCCAAAACCCAAAGGGGCACAGGTGCTTATCAAAGTTCAGTCATCTGGCGTTTGCCATAGTGATATCCACTTATGGGAAGGAGGATATGAGGGCCCTCATGGACTATTTTTAAAAACTACAGACAGAGGTGTAGAATATCCTCTTACACCAGGTCACGAGATTGCAGGCGTAGTAGATAGCTTAGGTGAACAAGCAGAAGGTTTTAGCAAGAATGAAAAAGTTCTGGTTTTTCCCTGGATTGGAGAAGGACTCTGTCCTGCATGTAGAGCTGGAGACGAGAATCTCTGTGATAAGCCAAGATCATTAGGCGTCTACACTGATGGTGGATACGCTGAATACGTATTGGTGCCAAGTTACAAATACTTGGTCAAATTAGGAGATGATACAGATACTGACACAAGTGCTCCTCTATCATGTTCTGCACTTACAGCATATGGTGCTGTAAAGAAAAGCAGTCTAAGACCAAATGATAATGTCGTGATTGTGGGAGCAGGAGGACTAGGATTGATGGCCTTCCAAATAGCAAAGGCAATCACTGGTTCCAAGATAATTGCTATGGATATAGATGATGCCAAGTTAAAGGAAGCAAAGGAAAATGGGGCTGCCAATACCATTAATTCAAAAAAAGAAGATGCTGTGAATGCTGTCATGGAGTTAACTGATAATATGGGAGCAGATGCAGTAATTGACTTTGTCAACGCTTCCAAAACAGTAGAAACTGACATGCAGCTGCTTAGAAGAAGAGGTAAGGTGGTGCTGGTTGGACTCTTCGGTGGTGAACTAAAACTAAGTTTAGTCACAATGCCGACGAGAGCATATAGGCTAATTGGATCCTATACCGGAAATATAACTGACTTGATAGAGCTTGTCTCATTAGCAAAGAGAGGAGTCATAAAACCAATTATATCAAATCGATTCAAACTCAATCAGGCAACGGAAGCATTAACGATGTTAAAAAATGGTAAAATTTTAGGGAGAGGGATAATAAATCCTTGAAAAGAGCAGAATTAACAACTATCAATCCTGCAACAGAAGAGATCCTTAGTACGTATACAATCATGACAAAAGAGGAGATAAATGCTGCGGGAAGGAAAGCCAGAGACACATACAAACAATGGAAGAAAGACTCGGAGAAAAGAATTGATTCTCTTCATGATTTTGCTCAGGAATTAAGGAAAAACAAAGAAGAGCTTGCTAGGACGGCTACAAAGGAAATGGGTAAGGCAATAAAGGAAGCCAGATCAGAAGTGGAGAAATGTGCATTGGTAATGGAATATTATGCAGATAACGGGAAGGTGTTCACAACAGATGAAGTAGTTAATACAGATGCAAGAAAGGGTGTAATAAAATTTGAACCAATAGGGGTAATAGGAAGTATAATGCCTTGGAATTTTCCATATTGGCAGGCATTAAGATTTGCAGCTCCTTCCTTGATGATTGGAAATACAATTGTTCTCAAGCCAGCCAGTGCTACAATGCAGTGTGGAATTGAAATTGAAAAGACCTTTAATAAAGCTGGATTACCAGATGCAGTTTTTCAGACAGTCGTTGGAGATTCAACTATTGCAGGGATGCTTATAGATTCACCAGATGTTAACGCTGTAACATTTACTGGAAGTGTTCCAGCTGGAGCCAAGGTTGCAGAAAGAGCAACCTCTCAAGTAAAGAAGTGTGTACTTGAACTAGGAGGAAGCGATCCATTCATAGTGTGTGAAGATGCGGATATCGAGAAAGCATCTAATGGTGCAATAAAGGGCCGCTTTATTAATTGTGGTCAGAGCTGTATTGCGTCGAAGCGATTTATTGTAGTCAAGAATATTGCAAACGAGTTTATCGAAAAGTTTGTTCAAAAAGCTGAGAAACTTAAGGTTGGAGATCCTCTATCAGACGATACAGACCTAGGACCTCTTGTAAACGCCAGCGGCTTAAAGAAAATAGATTCTCAGGTCAAAGACTCGGTCAAAGAGGGTGCTGAAGTGCTTACAGGAGGCGAACAGACAGGGAGTAAAGGATATTTCTATAAACCAACTATTCTCAAGAATGTCACACCAAAAATGCGTATAGCACAGGAAGAAGTATTTGGTCCAGTCGCTCCTATTATTGTAGCTGGTAATGAAGCCGAAGCTATAAAATTTGCAAATGATTCTGAGTATGGTCTTGGAGCAAGCATATGGACTCAAGACCTTGATAAGGCAGAAAGATTGTCAAGTATAATAGAATCAGGCGTAGTATCCGTCAATAATATAGTGGCCTCTGATCCCAGAGTGCCTTTTGGTGGAGTGAAGAAGAGTGGATTTGGGAGAGAACTGTCAAGATATGGTATGCTAGAGTTTGTCAATATCAAGTCAGTTAGGTTTTATGACCAATTGGTTCACCAGCATCATGTAGAATAAATGATATGGAAGGCAATACACTACCATTAACAATTTTGAGGATCTTATTTTAGCTTTAACCGTTAAAGGAAAGGAATTATAACTATTAAGTCGACGTTCTGCTTATATAATGACACAATGTAAACGCTGTCCTTCTGGAAGAGGGACTGTGTATGCAGCTATAGCCGATTTCGTAATGTACGCCCTAATGAATGCAGCTACGCTTTCACTGGGAATCGGAGCAAGCTAGTGGATCTGATTATGACAACAACTATAAGAATAGATTTTTCATTTAAAAGCGAAGTATTTTTTGTTGTCGTAGGTGCTATTGTGGGAGCAATAACCATGATTATTCCAAAGACGATCTTTGAGGTTGAGATGGGGCTACCATACTACCTATCTTGGATAGCATTTGGCCATGTCCTTGAGGTGTATTCGTCTAGCTCAGCTATTGCGGGAATTGGAATTCACCTTATTACTGCGATATCAGTTGGCGTCGTGGTAGGAGTATTTCTGTATAAAACAGGCATACTGAATATAAGTAAGATCTCTAATGGTCTTTTGTATGGACTTATTTCTGGATCGGCTATCTTTGCTATATTCTTCATACCTGTACAAGAGTTTGTTCTGAATCCTCAGATTGTTAACACAATCGTTGAAGTAGACAAGTCGATGAGTCTGGCACAGGCAGCTCATCTGATCTCACGTAATCTTGTTACTATAATGATTGGATCTATCATAATGCACCTGGTTTTTGGTATTACCCTATGGTTGGTATCATCAGGGTTGTCAATAAAATTTGGTAGCAGATATAGATGTAATATTTGTGATATCTCATTCCCAAGAATTGATTCATACCAGAAACATATGCAGCTAATCACGGAGCAAGACCAATTGAACAGAAAAAAATACTTATTTTAGGTGGAGGTTTTGCAGGGGTACAATCTTTGAGGGCATTACAAGATGCATTTCAAAACGATATAAGTGTAGACATATCCTTGGTTAGTAGAGATAATTTTTTTCTCTTCACCCCCTATGCTTCCCGAAATTTCATCTGGGATGATAGAGTCAAGACATATTGCAACACCTGTGAGGTCATTTTGCAAGAGAGATAGGTTCTATGAAGCCAATGTCGAATCGGTAGATATTCAAAACAAACAGGTTGTCATAAGTCACTTAGTTGGTAACCAACTGCATCACCGCCACTATAATGCGGATTCGCATAGTCATTGTTTGAAATATGACTACTTGGTTTTAGCCTTGGGCAGTGAAACCAATTTTTTTTGGGATGTCAGATGTAGAAGAAAATTCATTTACATTAGAGAGTTTGGGCGATGCAATAATTCTGAGAAATCATGTCATAAGTATGCTTGAACAAGCAGAACTAGAGCATGACAATGAGGAGCTTAGAAAAGGTCTGATGACCTTCGTAATAGTAGGTGGAGGATTTAGTGGAGTAGAGATAGTTGGATAATTAAACGATTTTGTTAGAGATTCAATCAAGGAATTTTATCATAATATTGACGAGAATCGTGACGTAAGAATAATACTTGTTAATGCACGTGATAGAATATTACCAGAAGTAAGCCAGGAGTTGGGAGAGTTTGCATTACAAAAACTACGAAAAAGCGGCATTGAAATAATGCTTAATGCAAGAGCTTCAGGTGCAACTTCAAATAGCGTGAAATTTCCCGATGGCACAATAATACCTTGTTACACACTCATTTGGACAGGAGGTGTCACTCCTTCTGGCTTCATAACAAACCTTCCATGTGAACACGATAATAGCAAAAGGATAACAGTAAATAATTATTTACAAGTCCATATGTATCCTGAGATTTATGCTCTAGGAGATTGTGCTTCTATAATAGATCCTCATACTGGCAAGCCATACCCTCCAACAGCTCAGCATGCTATCAGACAAGGAAAAGTAGCTGCAAATAATATGATAGCTGCTATTAAGAGTGGAAAGTAGATAGGACAAGTAGGCCAAGATCAAAGAAACATGACGACGTTTGACTATAAGACAAGGGGTATCATGGCTGAGATAGGAAAGAGAACAGGTGTTGGCGATTTGCTGGGAATTAAGGTTCATGGCTTTGTAGCATGGGGGATATGGAGATCCTATTATTTGTCTAACCTTCCGACAGCTCAAAAGAAATTGAGAGTCATGGTGGATTGGTCTATAGATTTATTCTTTAAACGAGACATAACGAGGATAAGAACATATACAGAAGAAAAGGGCCTAAAACCTGGTCTCAACAAGGCGGAAGTCATACAATGATATTTAATTGATAAGATAAATCAATAGATTCCTGTAGGTTGAAACTATCAGTTAATTAACTCACACACTACAAAGAAATAACCTCCAGTGTGACGTACTACGGTTAAGAGATCGATAATATGGCTTAGCGAAGCGTCGGTTGTTTAGATAATGGCTACCACATATGGGACTGACAGCTAAATGCAGTTGTTAATCCGTTTGTAATAACCGTGCCCATGAGTTCCAGGTATTTTTTCATCGTGCTGCATGAATCTATAAATTACGTCTTATGATACACTTCGTAAAACACATCCAAGAAAAATTAAGGCTCGGAGCTAATAACAACAACAAGCTAGCACCAAAACCAACTATAACCTATTATTAACTTTTAATAACAAAAGTTTCCTGTATTCATTCATCTGAAGTCACATGAACGATAATAACAATAAAGTGATCATAATTGGGTCAGGTCCTGCTGGTTTAGCAGCTGCTATTTATGCTGCGAGAGGAGGACTAGATCCAGTCGTAATATCAGGAAATGAACCAGGCGGACAGTTAATGTTTACGACTGATGTTGAAAATTATCCTGGTTTTCCTGATGCAATAAAAGGGCCTAATTTAATGGAGGGTATGAGAAAGCAAGCTGAGAGGTTTGGTACAAAGTTTATTGATGCAGCCGTTAGTTCAGTCGATTTTGTATCAAAACCATTCAAGGTCAATCTAGGAGATGAAGAAACTCAGACGGCAGATGCTGTCATAGTTGCAACTGGTTCTTCTGCCATGTGGCTTGGGCTAGAATCTGAAAGCAGACTGAAAGGTAAAGGTGTATCTGCATGCGGTACTTGCGACGGTTTCTTTTTTAAAGGAAAAAATGTGGTAGTCGTAGGAGGGGGAGAAGTAGCTATAGAGGAAGCTTTATTTCTCTCAAAACTTACCAATAGTGTCAAGGTTATTCATAGAAGAGACGAGCTGAGAGCTGCAAGAATAATGCAACAAAGAGCATTCAACAATACAAAGATTTCTTTTGTTTGGAATAGCGTTATTGATGAAATCCTTGGTGAAACTAAGGTAGAAGGGATCAGAATAAGAAATTTACTTTCAAACGACTTATCTGAAATAAGGTGTGATGCAGTATTTGTAGCCATAGGGCATAAGCCGAATACAGATGTCTTCAGAGGTAAACTTGAGCTCGATAACATGGGATACGTTAAGAAATACGAGGAAAGCAAAACAAATATTGACGGTATTTGTGTAGCAGGAGATGTTTACGACTATACGTATAGACAGGCTGTAACAGCAGCAGGATCTGGTTGCAAAGCAGCAATTGATGTGATTAAATACTTTGAAAGTAGGAAGGAGGAGCAATAATAACATCTCATCCAGGTGTAACGATTCAAGATTAACCTTAACTATTAAAGGAAATGGCTCTATAGCATTTTCATCTGTCACTAAATGTCCAAATATATAAAATCTAAGAAATCCAAAGGAAAGAAAATGAAGGTGTTTAACAGCAATAAAAAGCAAGAATCAATATCAAATCTAAAGACAACAATACCGCTTGCATTTAAGATGGTATTTTCAATTCTATAGTGCCATAGCTGCTGCCGTATTTACCACATTTTGGATTGTTTTTAATGTATTTGATCAGCTGTTGTTTTTTTCACCGGTCTTTACTTTTTATCTACCAGATGATGCAGTCGCAGGATTCGTTATAACAAATATAACTTCAGTGTTGATGGGAATATTAGTTGCCATGAATGTATATGTGGTTAGAAATTCAAAGATAAAGTTAGATAGGTCCTTATTATCAGGCTCAATTCTAGGCATTGCATCTAGCGCCTGTGCTAGCTGTTCTTCAATCGGGTTTCTAATAATATCTACGTTGGGAGGATTTGGCATATTTGCAACAGACTTTCTTACAAATTATCAGACTCCATTAAGGATAGTATCAATAG
>QHBN01000204.1 GCA_003176995.1 Candidatus Nitrosopolaris wilkensis | reverse complement strand
ATCTATGTAAGTACTACAACTAGTGATTGCGATTTGTTGCCTATTGGATATACAGATCTTTTTTGTCGCTTTATTGCAGAGGTTCTAGCAAATTAGGTAATTGGGATAAGTGTAGAGTAAGAATTTACATCCTTTCATTAAGCTTAGGAAAGGAAGACTCAATACTGTACTGGTCATTCTGTTACTTACTACTACTTTGTGATTCTGCAGTAACTACCGTACGGGACGATGTCGCCCTAGCAACGAATGCTAATATATTAACGATAACCATGTGAAGATAGAATATAATCCTACTGGTTTGACTCCGTCTGCTTCATCTCCTTTCCACTAGTACCAGTTACCGTCGAAGTACATCTACATCTACATCTTTTCCCAATATTGCGTTTTCCAGCCTTTATCTATATCATCGAAACTATCTACTAAAACATTGCTATGGGTCAGGTCATTATCAGCTTTGTTTTCTTACCTCCATCAAGAGGGCTCAATTCGTATGTGAGGTGAGCGAGGTGACTTTCAAGCCAGCCTGATTCACGCCATTTTTGAATCAGCTCGTCTTTTTTAAGTTCAATTGTGCTGCCGGATAGATATCACTCATAAAGAGAAAATGCACCGCTATCTACGCGGTCAATCTCTGCAGTGATTCCAGTAAACTCTGCGTGTTTCTTTGTTTCCATGAGCGCTTCAAACCCATCTTGTGGGGCTACATTGACTGTAACTTTTAGATGTTCTTAACTTCCATATTGGTGCACAGAGTAACCTAAAATTTAAATATTTATATCATATATTAATTATATATATATTGAATAATATTGGATCTCCGTGGAATGCAATAGCAGATGACAATAGGAGAGAAATCCCCCTAGTGCTTAAGAAAAATGAGTTAATTCCCACTAAAATAGCCAAGCATTTTAGCTTCACACTTCCAGGAGTATCATCACATCTCCGCATATTGAAGGATGCAGGATTGACTACAGAGAAAAAAGAAGGCAAAAATAGGTTTTATTCATTAAATAAAAAGAAAACGTTGGAAATAGTACAATTCTTTGAGCACATGTACGGTTACAGCTTGAATTCACTAAAGGAATATGTAGAAAACAAAGAAAATAAAATATAAAGGGAGTTGGAAGTGGTGATAGTAGTCGATGCTGCACCAGAAGTAGTTCTCAAACTTATAACTGACAATGACGAGTTGACTAAATGGTTTCCTGTTAATGCGATACTTGGATTGAAAGTTGGAGATCATGTAGAGTTCTGATTCTTCATGGAAGACTCTGAGAGACAAAATAGACATTTTTTCCCAGAAGGTAAAGTCGTAGAATATATTCCAAACAAAAAACTAGCATATACTTGGCAACAGTCAGATATGCCAGATTTCACCAGAACCGTAGTAACGTGGCAACTAGGAATTAGACTAGATTGACAAGAATAAGACAAGGATCGAGTTGTGCACTTTGGGTTCACCTTAAAAAGGGTACAAGTTCCATTGCATGCCGCAAATGCTTGCTGAATTATTGTTGGCAAGAAACTTGCAACCCCTATTCCTACTGCTTAAACTGTAGACCTTGTGAATATTGTGAGTAATAACTTACGAATACTGGTCTACGGCTACCTATAATACTAGATTCAGCATGGATTTTAGAAAAGCTTTAAGATATTTGGTTCCTAACTGAGTTTGTTGCAGAGGAAATGGACACTTTCGAATGTATAACGACCAAGCTAGACGTAAGAGAATTCCGTAATCAGGATGTTCCATTTGAAATAAGATCAAAGGTGCTTGAGGCGGCAAGGTTAACAGGCACTGGCCTTAATACTCAACACTGGCGATTTATCCTAGTGAACGATAAACAGAATCTCAAGAAGTTGGCAGAAGATAGTACAAGCGGAAGCTGGGTTAGAGATGCCAATTTTGCAGTAATAGTACTGACGAATCCAGAGTACAATTTTCATTTGGTTGATGCAGGAAGAGTGCTACAGAATATGCAACTGGCCGCATGGAATCACGAGGTGGGCTCGGGGCTGTTTACAGGAATAAGGGAAGAAAAACTTCGAGGCGACTTTGGAATACCAAACGAGTTGAGTCCTACAATCATAGTAGGCTTTGGATATCAGGCAAGGAAGATGGCCGGTAAAAGTAAGAAGCGTCTGCCGCTCGATAAATTAGTTTACTATGAAAAATATGGCAGCTCCAAAAGTAGTACTGCTTCAGATTCAGGACGATAACCTGTCAAAATCGACCAGCTCTTCTGTCCAATCGATCTGTCTTCACGATCTGATGGAACAACGTTTCTGCAGGAAGTGAGTGAAAATAATGATAATTCATGCGTGGCTCAAAGGCGACCCAAAATTCATTTAGTTTGCCAAATGAGAAAAATATGAAAAAGGCACGAGTACTGACATTAAGTGCTTGAGGCCAGATTGACATTAAGTACTTACAAATTAAGCCCAGATCGCAGTCAATTTCAGTTTTGTTTTCTGCCAACTTCAAATGTAATTTGGAGCAGCACTGAATATTTTTATTAGATGAAATTCCTCTAGCCTGCTAAATAGAGCCATAAGAACTAAGGCAAAAGTTACGGTGTGGAATCTGGGGCACAATCGGATTTAAAATGAGAACTCAAAACAGGTTACTATTATTTAGAAAATTATAGAGATTATGCTCGTAGTTGCCAGGAAGACGCATCATCCTGAGTCTAAAGCTCGTAAAACAAAACTAGCTCCCCGTTATTTTGTCTGAGAACTTTTTTCAATTCCATGTCTATTGCCTGCGAAATTTTTTCATACCCATCTCCTTCGACTAGTGTAGTTGCTGATCTACCACCCACTAATTTCGGCGATACTGTCACAATTAGCTGGTCAACAACTCCTAGGTCAAGAAGAGACCAATTTAGCTCACCGCCACCTTCCGCAAGAATGTTCTTAAATCCCATCTTTTTCAGACACGATAATGCTTCTCCGATATCAACCATTTCCCTTCCCGCAATAATTACTATTGCACCCGTACTCCTGAGTTTATGGATTTTGTTGTCATGTGCTCTTTCTGATACAACGACTATCGTTGTGACCCTGTGAACAGTCTTCAAGATTCTCGAGTCTAGTGGTATCCTACCGTCGCTATCTACAACTACCCTGACAGGATCTTTTCCTTTGTTAGATCTGATTAATCGGACTGTAAGCAACGGATCATCTATTAGGACTGTCGAAATTCCTACTATAATCGCATCGACCGATGAGCGCAATTCGTGGACTCTTATTAGATCTTGTTTGGAAGAAATTCTTGAATTTCCACAAGTCGTTGCAATTTTGCCGTCAACTGTCATTGCTGCATTAATTGTTATTCGCAAATTCGAATTGTGCTCCGTCTACAAACCTTCCATCTATCATGACCGCCTTGATCGAAGCCTCGGTAGCTCTGTGAACTACAGTAGCGAATGGATTATGTATAGGGTACAGATCTACATGGCTTTTATCAATAAAAATAATATCTGCTGCCCGGCCAGACTGAATATACCCCGAATCAAGTCTGAGAATTTCGGCGTTATTTACTGTTGCCATCTTTAGTATATCCCTGGCACTCAGAAAGATACGTTCGACAGACCGTGACACCTTCCAGATATAATCCAACTCCCGTAAAATATCCGGAGAATTCAACATCACGTTGTCAGTCCCAATACCGACGTTGCAACCTATGTCTAACATTTTCGCGACCCTCGGGACGCCAGCCCCCACAATCCCATTTGCTCTAGGACAAACAACTATTCCTGTTCGGTTTCTCGCTACCATTGAAATATCCTTTTCAGTGGCATGCGTCATGTGAATAATAATATCAGGCTTCAGACACTTCATTATTCGAGCAACTTCTGTCCTACCGGTATATGATTTCGAAAGTTGCATGGTGTTCTCAGATTCAGCGGCATGAATCGCTGTTAGCATCTTCTTCTTCTTATCTTTCGTTGCACTTGTGTTCCTGGCTCGAACTAAATTTCTATACTGTTGCAGTGTTTCATCGCTATTTTCGTTTGCTCCGCTGATTCCCAAACCATCAGAAATTTCTAAAACATCGGAAGCCATCTGCAGTGAACTGGAAGGAAGATTTCGTTGGCTGGCGCCGGTGGCAGATGATGTTATATCAACATAATACTCGGTTCGACCAAATACGATACATTTGATGGGTAATCCCGAAATTGCATCTCTTAATAATTTGACCCCCTCAATACCACCCTCGCGAAAGTCTGCGAAGGTAGTTATCCCCTTTTTCATCATAGACAACGCAGAACTTCTGATAAATGTCTTTAAATGATCCGGTTTACTTCTTTGTAATATTTTTTGTTTTGCTCCATGTATTGGATGAACTCTTGCATCTAGTCCTGAATCTACTGCAACATCTTTCCCCAGTGAATCTCCTATATGTGTGTGAGCGTTGATAAGACCGGGGATTATGAGAAATCCTTCGGCATCAAATATTGTATTGTTGTGTGCTTCCTTGTCATCGCCGCGATGGTATGGTCCACGTTTTGCTTGTTTTATTATACCATCTTTCCCAATCTCCAGATAACCCTCTGCAACAAAAGTTAAGTCTTTCCCGAGAAGCAGACTAACATTCTTTAGAATTAGAGACATTCTACTTCATAAACTGGTAGATCCTTCCCGACATGTCGGAGGTCTCTAATCGTGTCAAGTGCTTTTGTAGCGGCGTTGGCAGCTTTTCTCCCAGTCCTTCCAATTCCTATCCCACAATTTAGTCTGATATTCGTGCCTTGAGTAACCTTCATTATAGTCTCCTCTGCATCTTGTTTTGTAGCAGCATTTGATACAACCATAAAATTGTCTCCTCCCAGAAAGAAAGTCAACGATTCTTTCTTAACAAATTCCTCTGAGAGCCTAGCGTAGATCTTGATAATCAGACACGTCATTTCATAGGGAGACAGCTTGGAGCCTATTTCAGCAGAATTATTCATATCGATATGCATTATTTGCACAAATTCATTGACTCCTGGTATCGAGTTCGACATTGAGGATTGCACCGCCGCGCTCGCGAAAATTCTTGCTTTGTCGGTACCTAGTTCTCCCATTTTCCGGGTGTTGTATGCGTCCAAATTTGCTTGATATGGCGTTTCGCCATTCCCAATAGTCATAGACAACTTGAGTTTTTTATAAAGACTGGAAAGTTCACTCTCGATTACTAGATGATCCGCTACTGATAGACCATTAGTAATTGCAAAATACTCATCAAATCTATTTAAATAAACAAGACAATCCTTCGCCGAAAATAGTCGTTGCAAATCGTAATAGAAATTTGCCTGAAGCATCTGCAGCCTCGCTTCCCTGTCGCTACCAAGAGTAATAGTCCAAGGACCATATTCTTCGATTCTAATAATTGTGAGCTGTATTGTCAACCTATTATTTTCATCTTACCTGCAAGCCTTGAGTTCTCTTCTCTTATTTTTTTAATTCTCGTTGCCATATTAACTGCGCTAATGACTGCGCGGATTGGAACAATTTCGCTTCGGTCTTTTGCTTGTTTAAAGCTCATATTAGGACCGGTAATCCCCAGTGCGACTGGCTTGCTATGTTTAACGGACAAATCAGCAATCAATCTGGCAGCATTTTCTGCGACTATCTCATCATGGGTAGTCTCGCCTTTGATTACTGCGCCCAGGGTAACTGCAGCATCCACGTCTTTTTTTTTCAGAAGCTCTTGGACTATCACCGGCATATCATATGACCCGGGAACATAGCATACATAAGTGATTATTGCATCCATCTTCTTCGCTTGCTTTTTTGCGTTACCGAGCATTGGGAAAGTAATCTCTCTGTTAAACTCTGACACTACTACTCCTATTCTAACTTTATCCAATTATAAATTATGACACCTTAGTATACGTCTTGGTACACGTCTTTCTTTAGTTGAATTGATTCTAGTAAGGGAATGTTATTCTTGCTTGCATATTTTTTTGCCTTCTTTATCGATAGAGCCCTATGCGTAGTAGAATCCAACATTTCGCAAATCGCAACGGCCGGAACTAGGCCGGCAATATTCATTAGATATACGCATAATTCAGTATGCCCCATTCTCCCGTAAAGCAAGCCCTTTGAGGCTATTAAGATCGGGACATGACCAGGAGCACGGAAATTGTTTGAAAATTCATCAACTCCAGTTGAATCAATTTTTTTACAAACTTCAGCCATCTTCATGATCGTCAATGCTCTGTCAATGTCAGTAATACCGGTGTAAGTGTCGCGATGGTTAACTGATATTGAAAAACTAGGGTTGTCGCCGTATGGCGATCTCCCTGACGTTAGTTTCTTAAATACAGGATTGAGCCTTGACAGATCTTGAATGATCTCGTGCATATAGACTAGCCCCAATTTCACTGCAATTTCGTTCGCAACTGCTAAGCAGATAAGGCCTCCTGCGATTCTTCTGAATGTTGAAATATGATCCGGATTAATCTGCTCTGCAGCTATCACCATATCGATCTCGTCTTCTCGTCCCATTTCGTCGTGGACGAGTACGAATCTCCCCTTTCTTAAAGCGGTGATAGCTCCCTCAACTGAATCCAAATGGTTAATCTGCGGCTCAGATCGATTATATAGTTTACTAAAATTCAAGTTTTTACTATTTTAGTGGTAGATGTCTCGATAAGTACTTGCCAATAATATCTGTCTCGACGTTAACTTTCTCCCCCATCGATTTTAATGTGAATGTTGTTGTAGCCAGTGTATGCGGAATCAAAGCCACAGAGATCAACTTATCTTTATCTTCGATATCTATTATTGTAAGACTGACCCCGTCTATTGATATTGAACCTTTTGGTACTATACAAGACATTAGTTTTTTATTCTGGATTCTTATCCAGACCTTCGTCTGGATTGGCGATTTAATGATCTTCTTAATTATGCCTATTCCGTCCACATGGCCAAGGAGTAAATGTCCATCCAGTCTGTCACCGAGTCTTAAGCTCCTTTCAATGTTTACTTTGTCCCCAGCTTTTAACAATCCAAGACATGTGCGATTCATAGTTTCATTTATTATTTCAAAGTCGATAGTCTTCGATATCCTTGTAGCCGTTAGACAGGTTCCATTAATACTTAGGCTATCGCCAACTTTTAAATCTCCCTTGAGTTTTCCTCCCATAGTTATGCACAGTTTGGTATCAGCCGATTTGTTGTTGCTTCTGATTTTAGAGATCGATTTGACTTCTGCAAGACCCTGTATGATACCGGTGAACAAAGTGTAAATCTCTAACTCAACATCACGTGTGCTTAGTTAAAAAATATACTGCATATTGAAAGATTATGGAAGTGTTTGACCGTTAAAACTATACGCCTTATTTGGAACGACTTGGAATACAAATGATTTTCCTTTTATCGGTGATCGATAAATGTGTCTGGTTAGTTCGTCGGGATGAAGGGATCTATAGACTCGAAAGCATTTGGGGTTTGAATCTACGTGAATTTAGAATCCCTCGTTCAGTAGATAATCTGATCCCAGTGTGATTTTTGTTTTCTGGTTGCTAGAAAAAATATAATTAACAAAAGCATCATTGGTTGACAATATCCAAGATGGCCTTCGCTTGCTTATAATGCGCTGCGTCAATCATTTTTCCCTCTAGCTTTACTACGCCACCGCCTTTTCCCTTTCGCATCGCCGGACCCAAAACGTTTACTACTTTAGTAGCCCATCCAATTTCGATTTTGCTCGGCTTGAAAATTTCATGTACTGGGTCTATATGGTTTGGGTGAATTATGCTCTTTCCTACGTAGCCCAATCGTTTCGCACTTGCGGCATCCTTCCTTAGTCCAGGAATATCATCGACCTTTTGCCAGATAGCATCGATCGCTACCACCCCGGCAGCTCTGGCATCAACGGGAATTTTCCATCGTGCATACGAATACCCAGTTCCATCATTGTCTGCATGATCGAGGTGCATGTCATGGAGGAAGTCATAAAGCCCGAAGATTAAGGAGTTTACTCTTAAGTCAGCCCTAGCAATCGAGTGAGCGTTTACTACCCCTTTAGCGGTTTCTATAGATGGCATTAATTTTATATGGTTCTTTTCAATTCGCCTCTTTTGCTCCAACCCAGTAATAAGACTACACAGTTCCACTATTTCGCTTTCCTCACTCACCTTGGGCACAACTATGCCGTCGAGCCCTTTCTGAACTGTGGATGTTAAGTCTTTACCTGAAATACCCGATTCAGGTGAGTTTATCCTGACATACACATTTTCTGTTAAGTTATAATTTGCTCTTTGTTTTAACGCTTGTACGAGCATCTTTCTTGCTGTCACTTTTTCAGATGGAAGCACAGAGTCTTCTAAGTCAAAGCAAATGATATCGGCATTCAATTTCTTTGCTTTATCAACAAACCGTGGATTAATTCCAGGAACAAATAATAGACTTCTAAATCTTGACATCGAAAAATGGAAAAGTGGAAGGAGAGAGATTAGAGTTTCTGAGGTGTAGTCAAGATCTTACCAATCTGTTCAGCTTTGGCCATCATTACGTGCCCTCTAACCATGTCGCTAAATGGTAAAACCGTATCAATTACGGGCTTTATCTTGCCTCTGCTCGTCCAATAGATTACTTCTTCGAGTTCGGCTTTAGTCCCCTGTGTCGACCCCAGCAAATTTGTTCCTTTAAAGAAAAGATATCTCAAGTCGAGAGTAGTATCGTAACCAGTGGTTGCGCCTGTTGCGACAAGAGTTCCGCCAATCTTTAGAAGCGCAACTTCCTGTGGAAATGTCGCTTTCCCGATATGTTCGAAGACAACATCTACTCCCTGTTTCTTTGTAATTTCCCTTACCTTCTTAGACCAATCTGCCTCTCTATGATTAACAACGTCGTCGGCGCCTATCTCGATACACTTGTCCATTTTTTGCTTGTTGCCTGCTGTGGCAATGACTGTACAGTTATACAGTTTTGCTATTTGAATACCAGCCATTCCTACACCGCTAGTACCGCCCATTATCAAAACTGTTTGACCGGGCCTAATCCTGGCCCTGCCCACTAACATATGCCAGGCAGTCATACCAACCATTGAGACCGCTGCTGCACTTTCAAATGAAACATTTTCCGGTATTTTGGAAACGTTTACCTCTGGTAGATGTGTATACTGTGCAAAACCCCCCCAAAGGGGGCCTGTTTGGAAACCCCAAATAGTTCTATCGTTGCAGTCATATTCCCTTCCTGCCGTGCACATATCGCAGACTCTGCAGCTCATATTTGAGTGTGACACTGCCCTATCACCAGGCTTGAGTTTAGTAACGTCCTCGCCGACTTCCACAATGGTGCCAGCGACATCACTTCCAGAAATATGTGGCAGCGGGGTCTTGATTGGCTCGCCCCAAATAGCCCATAAGTCATTATAGTTATATGATGCTAATTCTACCTTTATCATAACTTCGTTTGGTTTCAGCTTTGGCATGTCGATGTCTTCGATTTTGATAACTTGTGTGGGATCTTTGCTATATTCTCGGAATACAGCTGCTTTCATAAAAGTGAGAGCGTTAAAGAGACTTAATATAGTTAACTAAAGTACAAGATCTTCACGGGTTCTAAAAAATACTCGTATACAGTACTACTATCCATTCCTACGAAAATTCAATAGATATAGTTAGCTCAGCGCAAACAGCACGAAAAAAGAAAAAAGTTTAAAGCCTATTAATCCTGAAATCTTTTTTTGGCTGCTGAATACTGAGCAAAATTTGCTTCAATTCGTCATCTGTTAATGCTCTATTAAGTTTCCCGCTGGATGCCGCATTTAATAGATAATTCTCCACAGCATTTGCAAGTTCTGGTTTAACAATTCTGATATTCATCAGGCGTTGACGGGCAGAGGCATCCAACAGAATCATCAGAGCGCGTTGTCGCATTGCGGCAGCCTCGGCTTCGCGTTTCCTTGCTTCTTCGTCATTTGGCTGTTGGGGTTGAGGAATTGACATTTTGCCTCCAGACCTCCTATTACATCCATCTAACCGTATCGCTGTAGCTCCGGCGCAGCTTTGATAATATCTTTATAGATTTCTGTAGATAATCTATCTACCTTCTTCATTCCTTCATCTGATATCGATCGGCCTCTCTTTTTCTTGGTAACATAACCGGCTGCTTCCAATTGTTGTAATGCTTTGCGGATAATTGCCCCACCTGCGTCTTTATGATGATCCAAATAGTACCCTATTCGTTTTCTGCCTCCGTACTCGCTCTTCAAATCCGCAACCCCTTCGGGACCATGAAGGTAAACCTTTCTTACTATCGATGCGCATCTCGCGTACCACCAGTCTTTGTTCTGGGGGATCTTTTCAGCATGTGCCCCAGTCTTTACATACGCTGCCCACGGAGGAGGCTGAATTTTCTTATCGTTACGTAGTTGTTCGGCTAATCTGGTTATCAGTACAGTAGCCGGAATATCATAAGCTTTAGCCATAGTAATTACTGACTAATCACGCTGTAAATCCCTTATAAATCCTTATAGGAAGTTATTCTGATTTAGAAGTTCCGTGTGTGCCCTGAAAGGATTTTGTGATAAGTGTGTTCGCACTTCAGACATGTAATCCTTATACTCTTCGTGTTAGTTCGTCCTATTCTGATTCTTGAATTTCTTCCTGGGATAATAAATTTTTTGCACTTCTTACAGAACAATTGTCGAATCTCATAATCCAGTTTCACACGTAACCGCATGGCAATTTTCCTCGCAAGATATGCTTGTGCATTAGCAACCTTTTCGTTTGCATGCGCTTCTTTTAATGCATTGGCTATAAGTATGCCGACCCTCTCTTTTGCAATGTCCTTCGAAATCTGCCTCCTCACAGGTTGGGCTATAAAACGTGCTCTCTCATATTAATATGCTAGTCCATTTGTTCAACGTGATTTTCGTCTTTTTTAGGCGATATATAAAACTGTAATTAACTGGGAATGTTAAATTGTGGTTAGGAATGGCTAATTTCGCCGAACTAGAAAAGACGGCCGAGAAATACGTGAATTTAAAACGACAAAAAAAATGGACCAAGAAAGAATGGAATTAGAAGAAGAGCTGAATAATATATCAATCAGTATTATTGGTTATTTCTCCTCTCCAGAATTTGCATTTCCTTTAGAAAGACAAGAATTAGTTAGCAATGGGACAACAACCTATGTTTACAAAAATAATTCCACATATCCGAATCTTTTTGAATTTATCTCTGAGCTGCTACACTCACCGATCCCAATTGCAGTTGAAGGCGCAAAATTTGGTCCAGGGGAAATCATAGTTAACGGAGATAACATAAAGGCCGCTCGAAGAGATCTTGGCCATTGTATCGTAGAACTCCAGAAGTTAATTATTGGTAAGCAGCCTTAAGAAGGAACGTATGAGTGGTCATCAGGATGCGGCTAATAGGGGTTCCACAAGAGAGGCAAGTGAAAATAACGATACTACCCTTCGTTAGCTGAAGGAAGAAGACCTGCAAAGATAGAGGAAAGGCATTTCTGAACATATGATAATCTAAGAATACTCTATCGCATAAAGGGCTATGTATTGTAAATTAATGACAATATGCACCTCACCCAGTTGTAAATGAGATTCTAACTAGAGATCGTCTGGAGTGATACATCATCTTAATGGTTGTCAGCTTCAGCGAACGAGCTAAGGATCTATCATAGTTGTGAAGACAGCTATAATAGACAGATCAAGGCTAAGTCGTACACTATTGGTAGGATCAGTGGCACTCGTAATCGCGGAGGCATCTCTAGAGACTGTTCCCAAACAAATCTTAAGGCATATGTCAGTAATAAGGCATGCCCAAAAGCTTGACAAAAAGCCGTCAGAGGTATTGTTAGATAGAAGCTATCATCATTCCGCGATGGTGACTGGAAGACTTGAAAGCGTATGGAAACGAGGCCGTCCAGACATAGTTCATTTTGCGTTAGTGGAAGCACTGTCCACTCCCTTATATCTGAAGAACAAATTGGCTGTTTATGTCTATACGATCAACAGACAAGTGATCTTAATAGGGGCTAATTTGAGAATACCCAAGTCCTATTTCCGATTCGAAGGGCTAATGATGAAGTTGTTCAAAGATAAAGTAATAAAAAGTGAACAAGACGATAGAATTCTTTTAGAATTGCTAGATGACGTTCCCTTCAAACATTTGATTAAAAATATAGCAAGGTCTAGTAAATCGATAGGACTATCGAGTGGTGGAGTTTCAAGCACTGCTTACGAGGTAGTTTCAAAATACATCGATCGATTCGACGACTGTCGGTGCGCTATCGTGATAGGGGGCTTCCCGAAAGGTCGCTTCTCTGACAACATTAGCAATTTCCTAGACAACTCGTACTCTATTGGAAAAATAACATTGGAAGCCCATGTTGTTATTGCTAGAGTACTCTACGAGTGCGAGAAGATTTTGTTTCTAACTTAATATGAATATGACCGCTGGCTGTAGTATTAGTACCCCGGTACTTAGAATGACGCGGGGTTGACCAGCTGGTTGGCTTTGGAGGTGCATAGCAGAGTAACAGACGTTTAAGAAGGTTGAACCCTGACTCTGAAAGGACCTTTTATCAACGGAACAACGAGTCCATAACGAAGGCAATGAACAGTGTGGCCAGATATGGGCTGGTGACTTTGAATACTATCCAAGATGCTCTCTCGCTTGGCTTTAACAATAGCCAGATCGATAACGCTAGCATAATTACACCGGAGAGACTCGCGGTAACCAAATAAATCATCCCGAAGTGGTTGATGAAGAATGGTAATATGCTGAACAATACCATCATTAATGTAGTCCCAGCTATTATGCGGACTGATTTTTTCTCGCCAGAAACTACTGGTAGCATCGGAACGCCAGCCTTTCTATAGTCTTCCCTGACATGCAAAGCAAGGCTCCAAATGTGAGTTGGAATCCACAGGAAAACGAGGCCGGCCATGATGAAGCCGATTTCAATATTTTGTGTCGTGACTGAAACATAACCTATCATAGCAGGGACGCCGCCTGAAAAACCTCCTAGAATAATGTTTGCTCGGCTAGTTCTCTTCAACCATTTACTATACACTATAATATTATCAAACAATCCAAAACCCATCAATGCAAAAGCCCAGATATTAATAAGCCATGCAAGTACCAAGGAAATCGCTGCGAGGATTAGACCAAATGCCAGGGCATTATGGGGAGAAATTCTTCCTGAAGGAATGGGTCTTTGCTTAGTCCTGTCCATTATTGCGTCAATATCTCGGTCGTTGTAACCGGTGAGGGTGTCAGCGGCTGCTGAACCAGCAGCTACTCCGCCGATAATCAGCACCCATGTTACCGGGGGAATAAGGATGTGAGATAAGAAAGAAGCCGTGAGTGCCCCAGCAAAAGCTGTGAAAACAAGCAGATACCAAATCTTTGGCTTCGTAAGCTCGTAATAATTTTTGAGCCTGTTGCCGGCGCTCATTTGCGGGAGCAGGGTGCCCATGTCAAATTTTTAACTATTCTGTTATAAAAGGCAATATCATGACAAATTTATCCTCCAAGAGATCTATACCTATTTTGTTATAGAGGTTGGATAGATTATTTCGCGTGCGGTCTTCCTCATTTCAATAAATGTTTCTGTCTTTTGAACTCCCTCAACACGGCCCACCTTTTCAGAAATCAAGTGGTGCATTTCATCAAGAGACTGTGCATTCATTGTTACTAGGATGTCAAATCTGCCAGTAACTTCTGCGATTTCTCGTACCTCTGGAATCCTGAACAGCTCGTTGAGGACATTGTCTCTCATCTTTGAATCCATATTGATTCCTGTGAGTGCTTTGACATTGAACCCCAGAGCTTCGTCATTAACCACTATGGTAAATTTCTTGATGAGGCCTCTTTTCACGAGTCTTTTTATTCTACTGTAAACTACGGAAGCATTAACATTGATCTTTTTTGAAAGTTTGGGTACAGAAATACTCGCATCTGTAGCAAGCTCACTCAAAATTTTGAGATCTAAATCATCAGTTTTTCCCATACAATGTCGTGATTATATCTCTAATTGAGTGACTAATAAACCTATTAATTTCAAACTTAGCAGCGTTTTTTGGAAAATCATGTGCAGCTAAAGGAACTTCCTATCTTTCAGTGATTCTGCAAGCAAAACTGCACCCTTTGCCGAACCCATTTTCTCATTATGTGACAACAAAACGTATTTCAGCCCATTGCTAAAGACCGTATCCTGTCTCAGTCTACCCACCACTGTTGTCATCCCATCATTAATCTCCCTATCTATTCGAGGCTGCGGTCTAGTGGGATCGTCGTGGACAACAATAAAATCTTTTGGAGCTGTTGGTAATTTTTTCACTGCTACAGATTTAGAAAATTTTAACATCTCCTCTCTTGCATCTTCTGGTTCACAATGCCTTTTCGTTCCAACAAAGACAACTTCTGTATGACCATCCAAAACCGGGACCCGGGTGCATGTACAACTTACCTTAAATGTAGCGGGCGTAATAGATTTGGAATTGATGTCACCTAAAATCTTCTTGGATTCTATTTGAACTTTTTCCTCTTCTTTAGGAATGTAAGGTATAACATTGTCCATGATATCAAGTGCAATAACCCCAGGCGATCTGCCAGCTCCAGATAAAGCTTGGAGCGAAGTCATAAACACCATCTCGACTCCGAACTCATTCATGATTGGTTTTAGTGTAATGGCAAGGCCTGTGGTGGTGCAGTTTGGCAGCGGAGCTATGAATCCTTGCCATCCCCTATTTTTTCTTTGGGTGTTTAGTAACTCGGCGTGCTGGTCATTTACACCGGGAATCAAAATTGGAACATCCTCTTCATATCTAAAGGCGGCAGCAGTACTTATAACAGGAACCGATTTTGCAAATTGCGGCTCAATTACTTTTGCGTCCTCAGATTCCAAAGCAGTAAATATTAGATCGAATCTTTCTGGGCTTATATCTTCAACTCTGCTAATGATGACATCCCTTATGTATTCTGGAATCGTTTCTCTGCTGTGCCAGCGAAGAATTCCAGATTTTGGATCGCGCAGTGCATCCATGTATTTTTTGCCAGCAGATCTCTCTGATGACACTATCTGAGTTAACTCAAACCATGGATGTTTATTTAATGCAAGAACAAATTGCTGTCCAACAGCGCCTGTAGCTCCGATAAGGGCAACTTTTAGCATACGATGGCAAGTAATCGGTATACAGTTAATAATCTTTTTCAGACTGAATTAAATCAAATATACAAAATCTCTTTAAGTTCTATATGATATGATCTAATGGAAACTGAAATGATAATAAATGGAAAAACGTTCAAACTAATTAAGAAAAATCATGATAGAGCTACGTGGTTGCTTCCATGGAGGCATTTATTCAGTAGACCCCAGCCTAGTCAAAATCGACTTTAGCTCAAATGTTAATCCACTTGGAGTCTCGAAGATTGTCCTCAGCTCTATTCAAAAAGACCTGCGTTCACTTTCTTCATCGTACCCAGATCCTGAATGCAAGGATCTGAAAAAAAGTCTATCAGATTATCTTAAAATTCATTGTGAATGCATTAATGTAGGAAACGGAGCGACCGAAATAATCCACAACTTTGCCAGAATGTTTGCAAGGGGAAAAGTCATAATCCCTTCTCCGTCATTCTGCGAATACGAGCTTGCATCAAGGCGAATGGGTGCAAGCCTTATTCTCGTACCACTCAAGAACTTTAACTTGGATGCTGATCAAATTATTGAAAAAGCTAAGGGGTCTGATGCTATATTTTTATGTAATCCGAATAATCCTACTGGTCTGCTTTACAGAAAGTCACTAAAAACGATTATCGAACGCCTTGACAGTTCGACAAAAATACTTGTAGACGAATGTTTTATCGAACTTGTTAATGGATCGAATCGACATACTATGATTAGGAACATAGATGAATTTGATAATCTGATAATTTTACGATCGCTCACAAAATCTTTTGGTCTTGCGGGTCTCCGGCTCGGATACAGCGTATCCAACCCTAGGCTTGCCAAAAAATTGGCTTCTGGTCAAATATCTTGGAACGTAAACGGGATAGCACAGAGAGCTGGCATCGTGGCACTCAAAGATTCACAGCATTTAACGAGAGCACGAGCGATTGTGAAAAAGGAGCGTGACTTTATGTACGGCAACATAAGGAAAAAGACACAATGTTTTTCACCCTTTAAATCTGATGCAAATTATTTCTTAATTCGTCTAACAAATCACAATTCCTCGACAGTAAGAGATTCTCTTTTGGCCGAAAGTGGAGTACTTGTGAGGGATTGTAGTACATTCAGCGGAATGGGATCAAAATACATTCGGGTAGCCATCAAGAATCACGGAGAGAATCTTATCTTACTAAATGCCTTGGAGTCGATTGAAAGTTGAAAGCGAGGCTTTTGATGATCCAAGGAACATCATCTGGCGCAGGTAAAAGTACTATTGTTATGGGGTTGTGCAGAATTTTTTCTGATCTAGGATATCGTGTAGCTCCATTTAAGGCTCAGAATATGTCTTCGAATATACATATTATTACCGAAAAATCCGAATCTAAAGAGATAGCCCTAGCCCAGGCTATCCAAGCCGAAGCTTGTAGAAAACGACCAGACGTAAAAATGAATCCTATTTTAATAAAACCGCTCGGCAACTACCGGAGCAGGGTTATCTTGAACGGCATCTTTTATACCGAAATGCATGCCAAAGAATATTATGAAACATTCACCTTGCAAAAGGGTTTTCCAATCGTCATTGAAGCGCTCGAAAACCTTAGAATAGAAAATGATATAGTGGTAATTGAGGGAGCCGGTTCTCCAGCCGAAATTAACATTTCGAAGTATGACATAGCAAATATGTTGCTTGCAAAGAAAGTCGAAGCACCGGTAATCATTGTGACAGACATAGAAAGAGGAGGATGTTTTGCCAGCATTGTCGGCACTCTCAAGTTACTAAAACCTCAATATAGGAGCTTAATACGGGGGTTTCTAATAAACAAATTCCGTGGCGATCCGTCGATCCTAGAATCAGCAATAAAATCCGTTGAAAAAATTACGGGAAAAAAAAATTTCGGCGTAATACCCAAATTAGCATTTAATTTGCCAGCTGAGGATTCGCTTGACGGTGCTTCAAAGGTTGAAATTCCATCGAGAGCTTGGAGTAGGGAGATCGACATCGTTGCAAACTCGGTAAAAAATAAGATCTCTATAGACGAGATTATGACAAATGTTGTGGGTCTAGATAAAATATGATGGAGGTGGGCACCGGATATTTATTAATTGGATTAATCGGGGGAGTTTTAATAGATATCTTGTTTGGAGATCCCCCTAATAAGTATCATCCCGTGTCATGGCTAGGAATTCTAATTGGTTTCATTATACCAAAATTAAAAGGAGACAAAGATGGTCACAATGTGAATAAGGAAAAACTGGGGGGGATGATTTTCGCCATCGTATTAATTGCATTAATTGGCATCGCAACCCAGTTTTTAGTCTCTATGTGTCTTCATCTGTTTGGGTTAATCGCCGCTGCTATTCTCACGGCTCTAATTTTGAAAATTGCTCTTGCCATAAAGGGAATGGAAAAACATGCTATTGAAATCATAAACGCCCTAGAGAGAGGTGACATTAAGAGCGCACAACATAATTTGTCATTGATAGTAAGAAGACATACTAAACAGCTGAGTAGACAAGATGTACTTTCGGCTACAATAGAATGCATAGGAGAAAGTACTGTCGACGGAATTGTTGCGCCCCTGTTTTTCTATTCAATATTAGGACCAGCTGGAGCGCTAGCATACAGGACCATTAATACGCTTGATTCCATGGTGGGCTACAAAGATGATTATTACAAGTATATTGGATGGATGTCTGCTAGATTGGATACCATCGCTAACTATGTCCCTGCTAGAATTACCTCGCTTTTGATGGTTATTTCCTCTCGATTGCTTGGCGCTGATTGGAAGAATTCTATTCAGATTTTGCGTCGTGACCACAGCAAGACTCGAAGCTCAAATGCTGGATACCCGATGGCCACAATGGCTGGCGCTCTTCGAATTAAGCTTGAAAAAGTTGGGCACTATTCACTAGGGGAAAATCGTGAGCCCTTGTCTATCGCGAAATGTAGGATAGCAATCTCTATAATGAAATTAACAACAATTCTGTTCAGCCTAAGTCTTTCCATTCCGATGTTACTAATTTTATATCTGGTTGGTTGGTGGAGACTTCTATTTGGTCTTTAGATGGATACAAGCAATAATTTCATTTCTGTCAATAATACCTACTACTAGACATTCAGCCACTATTGACATTTATTCTGTCGCCAAGGTCATGTATCTTTTTCCAATAGCTGGAGCTATTATTGGGACAATAGTGGGGATGTTCGCATATGCAATTTCGTTTTATATACAACCTCTCATCCTAGGGGTTCTGGTAACTGCAGTATTCGTCATAATCACAGGGGTAAATCATACGGATGCGCTTGCTGATTTTGCTGATGGATTAATGGCTAAGGGAGGGAAGGAGGGTAAACACAAAGCAATGCGTGATCCAGCAGTAGGTTCTGCCGGAACGGTATCGGTTGTTCTTTACGTCGCAGGTATGATTGTTGCACTATCTAGCTTCCACTTTGAAGGGTTAAAGCTGTTAACCAGTATTGTAGTTGCTGAGGCAATTGCTAAATATACGATGGTGCTGCAGGCCCACTTAGGATTATCCGCATGGGAAGGTTTCAGTTCTCCGTTTACTGCTAGCATGAAGGATAGACGAAAAATGTTAGCTTCCACAGCAATTATAGTTCTAATTCTAGTGCTAACAGGAGGCGGATATGCTGGGATTATGTCGTTAAGTGGTTCCGTACTGATTGGAATAATATTACATTACATTTCGAAGAGAAGCTTTGGTGGCATATCTGGAGATGTCATTGGCGCATCGAACGAGCTCACTCGTCTTTCATCTTTAATCATTTTCTCTTCAGCAACAAACGATTGGTCCAAGCAAGTACTATGATAGCTGCTTTAATGTGTGGCGGGAGAGGCACCAGAATGGGGATCGCCCATGAAACTGAAAAACCATTGTTAAAACTGAAGGGGAGCACTATGATTGACCGGGTGCTCCGGGCATTGGTAGGATCCGGGCAATTCGAGAAAATAGTAGCCATCCCCAGCATCAATACGCCCAAAACCAACACATTCTTGCGTAATCATTATTACTCTTCTTTAGAACCGATCGAAGTAGTCGAAACTGGCGGTATCAGTTATTCAAAAGATCTTTCGGTGGCTGTCTGCAAGTTCAAACCTGCAAGGGTCTTCGTAGCATCGGCAGATCTTCCACTACTGAATTCAAAAATTGTTCAAAACATTGTTGTCAGATGTTTGCCTAGTAACCCATGTGTGTCTATCTTGCTTGAAAAGTTGTTTGTTGAACGTATGGGTATCAAACCTAGCATAGTGACCGTTATAAGAAGAAATGGATATTGCCACTCAGGGATAACTATTCTTGACTCTTCAAAAGTTAACCACGAGTTTAGTGTAGCGGAACACTATATAGTGATGAACGAGAAGGCATTAGCAGTCAATGTAAACACAACAAGAGAATTGGAGATCGCCGAGGGAATGCTTGAGGGCGAGAATTAGTCAAGTATGTTCAGGACTTTGCCGAGAATATTCGCTTTGGCGCCAGCCTTTTTAGCAAGCGGTTGACCACAAGATTTACAGTTAATGTCTGTTGTTGTATGCGTAAAGATAATCCTTTTTTCTCCACACTCAGTACATTGGACAGAAATAAAATTACTATTTGGCTTCGGAATCAGTATATTTCTTTTAGACATCATTATTATCATCATCACCTTCTTAGGGCTGTATTTCCAGTTTCCGCATTCGTATGCCTTCCTTCATCGTCTGTCTTTGACAGGTTTTACAGGTATAGCGTAATCTGATCTTCTTTGTCGTCTTCGCAGTCCTCTTGAGCTCTGGAAACTTTTGGCCTCCATAACCTCGCTTATCCTCAGCGTGTCGGCGTGCACCCTGTGCAGTGGCCCTGTCCTTGCCCTTCTTGTAAATGGACACTGCTTGGACTGTGTGAGTCTTGCATTTAGAACAGAATTTGTTCTGTTCTTTCTGCATTTTCATCAGATACAATGCTAGTCAAGGGTAATTTAAGGAAAGCGTCTCCGGATAACATCCGTAATTCAACGACAGATCATATATCATTGTCATACAATAGCGTAACATCGTTGTCCTTTATGGACGGACAGATTCTATGAACAGAAATCCAACAGCGTGGGTAGTTTCTATGTTTCAATTGCCATAGTAACGATCGTGGTCTGGATGCAGCGAAAATTCATGCAGAGGAGGGTACTTAGGATTGTCCGCATTTGGACCGGGCTGAAAATTCGAAAATCCTGCGGGGCTATGCAAAAAAAGTAAAATATTGGGCAACATGAAAAAATATAATATTTACATGAGAGATTCAAAAAAAATTGATTTCGAGGTACGAGAAATATCTGATACAGACTTGCAAAGAGGTTTTTTCGACACATTATCGAATTTGACGGAAGTTGGAAAAATCAATGAAGACCACGAGAATGCAAAGAAAGTCCTACATGAAATTAGATCTTATCCATTCTACAAAGTCTTTGTAGCAGTTAAAAAGGACGGCGAAATCATCGGTTCAAACACCTTATTGATAGAACAGAAGTTTATACATAATGGAGGGAGAGTGGGGCATATTGAAGACGTTGCAACGAAAAAAGGATATGAAGGTATGGGTATCGGCAGAGCGTTGGTGGGCCGATCCTTAAAGTTTGCTGCACAAATGAAATGTTACAAAGTTATTCTCGATTGCTCAGACAAGAACGTGCCGTTCTATAAAAAAATTGGCTTCAAAAAGTGTGGACTCTCGATGAGGTATAACTTACTCTGAAACTCACAGGGTCTTGGTCAAAAAAAGAAACCCGAAACCTTATAATGAAATTCTAGACGACAAATTGACTTCTGAAGAATATGTCACACGTCATAGCCTTAGGAGAGTTACGACCTGTACTTTGTGCCTCGTCTAGTAATTGCATTAAACGGCGAGTCGGTGCCACATTCATTCGAGAAAGGAAAGTCATAAAAGATGACCCTGACCTGTACAGTAGCAGATCCATACGTTTCTCACAATTTTTTGACCATAACGTAAACCACTTTTGAGAACAAGCAATATGGCTAGCCTTGTAATCTGAAATTATGCAGCTTTGCTATCGTACTGTTCGTGGAGTAAATTTGGTAGAGATGGGGAATTCGTAGTAGCGATTTACCTGAACTCCTGTGGCTGGAATGTACAGTTATCTCGAGGAAGTAGGGGACCTGCAGATATCATTGCAACCAGAAGTTCGACTAAATGGCTAATACAAGTAAAATCAAGTAGAAAGATTCCGAGCCTCAAAGGTCAGGAGTTAAATCGATTGAGAGAAATGGCTAAAAGTGCTGATGGCCTCCCGATAGTGGCCACGGTGCAGCCTAAGGAGACGGCCGATGCAGTATCAACAGAAGAGGTGAGTGTCGATTCTAATGAATACACCATACAGAGAGGAAAGGATGCAGGGAGACGAAGTGAATCGACAGCTTATGGAATATTTCTCTACTCTCTTGTAGATTGGAAGATAGTGTGCCCCTAGACGAGAATGTGTCACAATTATACTTTTACAGGAAGATACTACCAGCACGCTTATAAGCCACCTTTGCCATAATCGTCTCCCGTGTATGCACGGGTTTCCAGCATGGATCCGAATGGTCTAGGCGAGCAATGTATGTGTAAATGTTAGCAGAATAGCTTTCGCACGTATGATAATGCCTACCTACTCTATGCTGTGAATCTAAGGAGAATATTTTGTTGATGCAATCAACTCCAACTCACAGAATTCTAAATTATCTTCAAGTACGGGCAACCGCAAGCGCTGAGATAAATGAGAATGTTTGGCCCGTTCTGGAGGCCATCATCACTAAGTACCCTCAAAGTATTTTACACGCTCTTTTTTAAATTCCCGCGAGCTGAATAAAATCTTATAATCTTTAATGCCAATCGAGTCAGACATCTGGACTGTAATTTTTTCTGCTGCTTCTATTGTACGTGCGTGAACCATACTGAATAAATTAAACTGCCAATCTGGATAAACTGGTCTCCGATAACAATGACTCACCTGCGGAAAAGCTGCGAGTTTATTGCCGACCTCGTCGATTTTTAAATCAGGCACTTTCCATACTACCATACCATTGGCAGTAAAACCTGCATCCCGATGACGCAAGATTGCTGCGAATCTTCGCATTACACCAAGTTGTTCATATTCTTTAGCCTTTGCAAAGAGTTGGGAGGTTGTTATGCCGAGAGTGTGGGCGAGCTCCTTAAACGGTTCTGCTATTACCTTTAGATCCTTCTGAAGTTCACGGATAAATTCTTTGTCTCGTTCGGTGAGATTGAATTTCCGTGGATTCAACGTCTTAACATTGTCGGTTGGTTCTGGCATTTTGGCATCTTCATTAACCATATCCAGCCTAACACCTATCTTATAGAGTTTCAAAGTTGGCAGCACACGATATTTCATAACACCATCTATCGAAGCCATTCTCTCTAAATCCATCTTTATATCCGCATAGGGAGGAACAGCAAGCGTAAACCACATGTTGAATTCGTGATTTCTCTCATAATTATGACTCACTCCTGGGTGCTTGTTTACTTCTTCAGCAACGTGATTTAGTTTGTCAGGTTTAACCACAAAAGCCACAAGAGCACTTTTATAACCAAGTCGCCTTGTATCAAAAATGGCATTAATCTGCCTAATTAGACCGATTTCCTTCAAGTGGGAAGTTCTTCGAATAACATCTTTTTCAGAAATATTGTAACGTTTTGATATCTCAAGATACGGTCTATCAGTTAGCGGAAAAACCCATTGGATTTCATTCAAAAGTTGCTTATCTACTGTATCGATTAGTTGTGCCTGGACTGATGTTGGTACCAAGGAATATTCGTCATACTTGCTCATCTGTTAAAAACCTATCCACCTACGGATAGCATGAATCACTTCTTAACCCACTGAATAGGTCTTCTCTGAGATGTTGGATTTTAGAGGTCTTTTACTAAGAGGATTCATCGCTTCCAACAGTAGCATCATGCGCTTTCATGAGGTTCTTCTTTGGTTGGGTTAACACAATAACAGAAAAATATGGCACCTACCAACCCGATAACTTAGTGAATTTATGAAGATACTTGTAACTGGTGGAGCGGGTTTCATAGGATCTAACATTGCAAACACCATGAGCAGAGAAAAAAATACTGCTGTGGTCGCATTCGATGATTTATCCTTGGGAAACCCAATAAATCTCTCTCAGAGTGTAAAATTTGTAGAGGGTTCCGTTATGGATTTTGAACTAACTTTAGAAGCAAGTAAAGGATGTGATTACATCTTCCACTCGGCCGCAAAAAGCTCGTCCCCGATGTTCCAAGATGATCCCAGGGAAGGAATCGAGGTAAATGCAGTAGGATTTATGAATGTGATGGAGTCTGCGAAAAGGAATCATGTTAAAAAAGTAATTTTTGCTTCATCTAGTTCCATGTATAACGGCTTACCGATTCCATTTAAGGAGTCTCAAACTATCGCACCGAAGACATTCTATGAGGCTTCTTTTTATTGTAGAGAAATTTTAGCGAAGTCATACTATTTGGAAAACGGATTGAACTCAATTGGTTTGAGATATTTCAGTGTTTATGGTCCTAATGAAAAGCATAAAGGAAAGTTTGCAAATAATATTTCGCAGTTTCTCTGGAATATTACAAACGGAGAAAGTCCAACTATTTATGGCGATGGAACACAGACACGGGATTTTACATTCATAGACGATGTAGTTCAAGCAAATATTTTAGCACTCCAGTCGGAAGAAAAGGAATTTGGGATTTACAATATTGGCACAGGCACTGAAACGTCGTTTTCTAGGATAGTAGAAATAATTAACCAACGTCTTGGAACTGATATAATTGCCTCATATGTAGATAACCCAATCAAAAACTACGTTCAGAAAACGAAGGCTGATATATCGCTTGCTAAGTCGGAACTCGGATATGAGGCCAAGTGTAGGAGCCTTGAGGACGGGATATCAGCACTGATAAAAAAATCATGCTAACACCTTGTCATAACAAAAGGCAACTATCCTCGGATTCCACAAACATGATAAAAACTGCCGACTCTGTACCATGTTGATACGAAAGAGCAAACTCCTATTTTGGGCTGTACGTTCGTTTTCAATCTTCTCATTTATACTACGAAGTAGGAGAAATAGATGTAGAAGCAGATGCAGACGCGAAAGGCTTGATATCAAAGTTATTTTCGTAGAGGCCTCTTATTTCTGCGATATCCTTCTCAGTAAGGAATTTGCCGTCTGACATTCCCGCAAACGTCTCGAGTTCCTCAATGTCAATTACTGTAGGCAACACGACGGCTACTTCTTTTTGAGACAGTATGAATTTGACTGCTAGCTCTGTTATATTCCACCCGTTTGCGAGGGCAAGCGGCTTCATTTTTTCAACCTTCTGCATTGCTTCGATAATCCATTCCCTTTTTCTGCTGCTCCTATGATCATTTTTGTCGAATACCGTCTTCTCATTGACTTTACCTGTTAGCACACCGGATGCATCAGGAACTCTTACCATAATTCCTACATTATTTTTTCTAGCGACATCAAAAAA
Source organism: Candidatus Nitrosopolaris wilkensis (assembly GCA_003176995.1). GTDB lineage: Archaea > Thermoproteota > Nitrososphaeria > Nitrososphaerales > Nitrososphaeraceae > Nitrosopolaris > Nitrosopolaris wilkesensis. The sequence goes on along the minus strand of QHBN01000204.1, from coordinate 3,316 downwards.
GGTTCTACCAGGGTCCTGCTCTAAGATATTGTAAACCGTCTGCAAGCACGTGATATTTCGGTTTTCCATGGCGAACACCCCTTCGTCTTTCCAACCGATAGCAGGACCTAACGCAACACCATGACTTCTAATCTTGCCATTGTTTACCAAAGCTTCCAGCGATCCGAACAGCTCGTTGTTTTTTATAGCATTCATCTTAGGATTATGAAGGCTGTATACGTCTATGCAATCTGTTTGCAACCGGCTTAAGCTTTGCTGAAGAGCATATTCTAGAAATTTAGAGTCATTATGTTTTTGTGGCAATTCGCTATGACCGACCTGTTTATTAGTATACATGTCATAGCCCCATTTAGTAGAATATACGATTTCCTCTCCATCTACGCCGCCAACGCCATGGCCACCGCGCATATCTTTAAATGCTTGCGCGACGAGTTTTTCGCTTTTACCATTTCCATACATATCAGCCATTTCATAAAAGTTGATACCTAGATCATAAGCGCGCTTTAACATTCGAATTGCTTCGTCATCGTCAATCTTCTTGTTACGCGCAGTCCACCAATCTAAAGCAATAGTCCATGCTCCAAATCCGATTTCACTTACTTTAATTCCGCTTTTTCCTAATTTTCGATATTTCATTTATCGGTTCAAAACCTCCTGGATCTCTGTTACAATCTCCATGAATTCTGAATCATCGAAAACAGGTTTACAATCCGGCTTTCCTATATCTGTGGCGGAGCCGGATTGATTATCATATTCCTGTTGCAGTTTCGTGTCAGATAACAATAATTGAACAGGGATCCATGACTTACAACCAGTTAGCTCAGGTTTAACATCGACCTCTAGAGGGGTATTCATTTTGTAGACTCGTAATACTACTACATTCAGTGGTCTTTTAGGGTTATAGCTAAATCTTACGTTGATATACTGACCATTCCATATGTGATATTTCTCCAATCGTTCCAATACCGATTTATTGGTAATTTCCTTAACTAACACTACTGCTGCACAAGAATTTATTCTGTTCCTGTTGTTCACCGGAGCGTTCTGTAGTACTATATCTAGTTTGTTCACGTAGTCTGGCTGGAGGCATTCTTTAGATTGATGTTCGAAGGTTGGATAAAGAAAAAAATCGGTATGCTTTACCTCAAAACCCTGTCTATATTCCATAATTCCGCCTTTACGAAGAAGAATTACCTGCCTTCCTTCCTCGAGCGCTTTACACACTACTGCCCATTCTTTCAGCGCTGCGGTGGGGGTATCAATGGCTTTTATTCTTTCCATAGAAACCTCAGTCGCAGACTGATCCGAAGGGGACATGACCTCACTATCCAATACTCCTGACGATATCTTCCATGCCCTTATAAACGCAGACGATCATGGGCGTGTCCTTAATTACATATTTACTAACATCAGTTTCGCGCAACTGAACTATCAAATCCTGAAAAATTATTAAATCATTTGTCTCAAAGGCGAGCATAAAATCTTGATCGTTGATGCCAAAGGAATAGGATGTATTTAATCTAACCTGCGGAAATTTTCTTCCGACAGTTATATGCTCTTCCATCATTTTCTTCCGTTCTTCAAAAGGAAGCAAATACCACTCTCGCGCTTTGACAAAAGGGTACACAATTACATATTTCATTGGCTTCTCGTCCGTCATAAACCCCGACATAAATCTGTTAGTTGAGTATACTGACTGTCGAAGACAAGAAAGGTATACGTGTGAAGGTTCGATATATTTTCCAAGCAGGGTAGAATAAACCTTTGATGTCAAAATCTGCATCTTTTCAACTGAATCAGAAATCATCCATAACATAAAGTCCGTGTCTGGTCGAAGCCCTAGCGTGGAATATGTTCGAACTCTCATCTTTGTATTAGCAACGTCTATTAAGATTGAAAACTCCTTGGCGGCCTCGCCTTTTGCTATATCGTTAAGCCATCTCCACTTTGGATCCACCTTAAAGAATGAAAAATTTAGATAAATTGGTGTTACTGACGAAGATGAGGATGATGGCGATCGTGCTCCGTCCTGGATTTCCCCTCGTGAGGCCATTTGATAATAAAATGTATAAACTATATTTAAAACTAGATCCGGGTAATTTTACTATAGGAAAGTATAATCCATACTGGAAGCCTAGTTTTCTTCTAATCCAAGCCATCCATATCCTTTGGTTTCGAGTTCTTCTGAAAGTCCTTTATCCCCTGATTTAATGATTCTGCCTTTTGCCATAACGTTAACATGATCTAATCTTGACAAGTATCTGAGGATCCGTGCATAATGCGTAATTACAACAACTCCCGCCCCAGTATCTATTAATTTGTTGATTGCCTCTGCTACAGATTTCACAGCGTCAATATCTAGGCCCGAATCCGGCTCGTCAAGAATTGCAACATTTGGCTTAAGGACTAGCATCTGCATTACCTCAGACCTTTTTTTCTCTCCCCCAGAAAATCCTTCGTTGAGATATCTACTAAGAAACGCTGGATCTAAACCAACGGAATCCAAATTTCTCTTTACATATTCGTGGAATTCTCTTACAGTCAAAAAAACCTCTCTATTCTTCTGTTCTTCTCCTAATGTTTTGGTTAAAGTATTGTAAGCATTCCTTAAGAAGTGGCTATAGCCGACGCCAGCAATTTCGATCGGATATTGGAAGCCGAGAAAGATGCCTTTCCTTGCTCTTTCGTCTGTTGATAGATTCAGAAGGCTTTGACCTTTGACAAGTATGTCGCCTGCGGTAACACTATATTTTGGGTGTCCGAGCAATACGTTTGCAAACGTACTCTTCCCAGAACCATTTGGGCCCATAAGGGCGTGAACTTCACCCTTGTTTATTACAAGATTGAGACCAGTCAGAATTTCTTTGCCCTCTATGCTAGCGTGCAAATTTTTTGCTTCTAAGAACGACATTGTAAGATCTTTACCTTAAGGTGTATATAATATAAGGACATTTGCTTGTTCTAACAAATGTCCCAGGTGCATTGGCGACGTTACGTTTCTTATTAGAAAGTCTGCAAAACTTCTTAACAATCATAAATGCGCTTAGCCCTCTAGTGGGAGTTATTCCTGCTAAAATTTTAGTCCTTATAGTTTATGATTTTTATAGGAATGTGGATATTCACCTGTAAAGCTTGTTCGGATAATTAATGGCGTGGCCTTGTAGTCAATTTCCTCCGGCACCATTTCCTTCAGGAGTAAGATCCACCCTGTACAGAGACCATTGCTACATGATGTAAAAGCCCGTATGCTATAAGAAAAACACTAGAAAATAACCTGAATCTGGTATTTTCTCTATTGTACTTTCAGCGTTCCTGT
>QHBN01000203.1 GCA_003176995.1 Candidatus Nitrosopolaris wilkensis | reverse complement strand
TAAGAATTGCGCTACAATCTACATTATCAGCATTAGTTGGAATAGTTTTCGTTTATAGCAGGAATTCATTGCCTGGTTCTAACAACAAGAAGAAAGCGCTAGTTCTGACGGGGATTATGTACTTTGTATTGTTCTTGATTCCTACCCTTAAATACCCAGCCAATCCACCTGGTGTAGGAAATCCGGAAACAATATACTTTAGAGAGAGTTTGTATGTTGGCTTTATTGCCACTTCAGGATTCACAGCTTTAGCACTTGCCACAATATCTAAAAAATTGCGAAATAATAATCCATTATCGTCTAACAAGATCTTGATACTTCCATCGATTTACGTAATCGTAATGGCTTGTGCATTCGTCTTCTTCCCACCAAATCCTGATAAGATTACCATAGCTGTGGATTTGATTACAAGTTTCAGGATTGCGGGTGCATTTACTATTGCCATATTCTGGGGTTTGATGGGCATAATTCTAGGTTCATTTTGGGATAAACTGAAGCCAGATGAAACTACCAAAATTGCGTCGGTCTAGCTCAAGAAAGAAACGATTAGTGTCCAGATCTAGCATATGTGGTCAAACCTCAAAGATTTTCGATACCTATGCTGAAGATTTTAAAGATGCATTTGAAAAATACAACAATCTCTGAGTTGTTGTCCCTCTCCTTAGCAGAGTAAAATAATTTCAGCTTGTTATTGAACCTGTAGATTCACTACTATTCGGTGATCGTTTCTTGTTCATAGCACATCAAAGCATAATTACTAGGCTTTTCGCCAAAGAATGATTTGTCAGAGCCATATACCATATCCCAAGGTTCGCTCAATATTCTTAGGATCACTATCTAGATTCAAATACGACCCAGAATATACGATATAGGTCTCCTATTATGCTAACTCCTGTAGTTCAGTTTTAATATATGAGACTTGATTTATTGTCTTATTGAGTATCAAGTGCGCTGAGTGTAAATGTGATCCTTTGGATTGTGTTAGTGAGGAACCATTGAAATGCGTAAATTGCATAAAGGAGGATCTTTGTTGCTGTGTCACCATACATGACAATAGAGTAACTGGCTATATACAAAACCTGTTCCTCTGGTTTTCTAATTTCTTTAGGCATACAAAAAAAATTTATGCAGTAGCGCTAGGAATTGAAATCTTGTGTATAGCTGCTGCTGAAATAGGTGAAAACACAAGTTTCTTTTTGTTTGGATACAGAACGCATATTGGAATTGTTATGGGTTATTTGCTAGGTTATAGTCTATCTAGTTTTACTACGTTTGCCACAATTCTTGGAAGATATAATTATAGTTCTAATAATGAAATCGTATGTGGGTGTTGCTCTGTCTTAGAGCAAGGAGCTAATAAAGGCTTGATTCCGAATCTATTCCTCACATTGAGAACCTTTATAAGCGGAGTCAGGAAAATGCCACAGCTTTACAAACAAGCAAATTTGAAACATCTAGTGCAGACCAGCATTGTTATACTTATTACTGCTGAGAGTGCTTGTATCGTTACCGCTCTAACCATTGACTGGTTATTTTACAGACATTCATTGTTTCTCTCTATTCCTCTAGCATTGTTTATCGGTGCATTTACTGTAGTAGCTCCGGTAGCTTATAAAAAAGCAAAAATGGAAGCCAAATTACAACAATCAGTACTCAAATATGCAACTGACATTGATAAGGCAAAAACATTGTCATCTTCAAACTTCTCTGATTTTATAGATTTCAAGAGATCAAAAAGGAGGATTGATTAGCCTTGGCAATAAGGAGATATTATGGTTAGTTGCGGCACTAGTAGCACTAAAAGGCTAGAAGTTATTGTAATGCTAGCAATTGTTATTCCTGTAGCAACTATAACTAACTGCACAATCATGGCCATCCTATAAAAGAGAATCATTGATTATACATAAAACACCTACCTTAGACAGCAGTAATTCGCATCAGATTTCACATACATTTAGCAAGAACCACCATACCAATGCTAATAATAATAACAGCTGCTGAAGAAAGGTTCGGGTATCTATGCTCTACTTATTGGTGATTGAAAATCCGGAAGTCCTTGTATGTTTAAAGTAAGTGATGTAGACTATTAACGAAAGAATCGCAGAGAGATAATGAATCGTGATTAACGAAAGTACTAATAGAGGAGATGCAATCATCAAGATACTTCAAGCTGCTAACGTCATTGGTGGATTGACTCTGGCAAAGATAGGAGAGAAAGTGCATTTGATCACAGCATCACAACAGTTGAAAGAATATCTATCAAGTTTAGAGAAAAATGGTTTAATAGCATTCCAGAAAGGAGAGCAAGTTTATAGAACGACATACAAGGGAATGCACTTCTTACAGACGTATAATCACACTATTGAATTGATTGCTATGGTGGAGAAAGAGCATGGTAGCTATTGTGATGCAAGCTGAACTCCAACTATTCTCTTAATATCATCATACCATTCTTCTGGTGTAGTTTTCTGATAGTACCCCACTAAAGCTTCAAACAAACGACGGGTTATGTAAGACTGAAATCCAAAAAGAACTAATGCCCAATATGCTATAGATAATATTGTGCCATAGACCGCAGTCCACCAACCTTTTGTCCAAACACTATTTCCAAATTTTAGTTCTTGTTTTTGTGTTATATCATGATGATTGATCATAACAAATAAGGTAAGAATTCCAAAAACTCCTACTGCTACTGCAATTGTAGCTTGTAGCTTCCTTGAGTTGCAAAATTAGTTATTCCTCTTTCTCTTTTGCTCATCTAGACCACTCATGTAATGAAACAGGCGATAAATGACTTTAAAGTAATAGGTTTAGCTTGTATAGCTGTTTAATCTGCACATTACTTCTTAAGCTGAGCCCACTACTTGATATGTTTCTACGATGTCGTACAACTAATCATTGTACGAATCTCACACCCATTTGTCAGGCTACAAAATTTTGATTGACTCCAACATAATGTTTTTGTATTCTTACTGAAAGTTAAAATTTAGCCAACCGCATTTATCTAGACTAGAGGGATAGAACGGACCCTGTCATGACGTGTAGCTCCAGCCGGAGCATCCAACGTAATATTCCAAGCTAGCATATTATATGATCCCTCCTCTTTAGTATAAATATTAGCAAATAAATCAATGATCTCCTAAAAAGTTCGAAATAAGCGGACTTAGTGCACCTAACAAGGAAAAGGTAGCAGACATTACCTAATCCAATTAAAGATGGTATATATTCTTGTACTTTGTCAAAATTATGATTGCATACAAAATTTGATAACGCTTTAATTGAGTGTGATAGATCTTTGAAAAATGGACATTGTGGATCCAACAAACTTCCAGACAAATCAAGTAGAGAAAGGGCCTTTGCAGCAAATAATGCTCTTAGATGAACTCCGTTTTTAGTGTCAAACTGTTTTTTTCCTTGATATCGTTTGTTATAACACATGATAAATCGTGTATCTTTTATCTGTAATCCATCCTTCGTTCTAATCACTTCAGCATCATTATAATCTACATTTCTAAAATCTAGCTCTCCTTCGAAGTTGAGATTCGTAGGAGCTCTGATAGGATAAGATGTAAGACAAATCAACTCATCGTCGAGAGTTTTGATATAAGCTGTATTTTTAAAACCTTGAACAATTTTACCTATTCGTTCTTCATGAGAGAATCTACCAAGAGTTTTTGAGGATAGCTCTCCGATCCACTCTAACGTGTACTCCATATTCCTACTCACGCTGCTTTTCTCAAAAGCATTTCTTAAACTTTGAGTGGTTATATCATATTATATAGAAGTGTAAACCTAAACAGAAACAGGCACAAAATCAAAAATCATTCTAGCACTACGCATACAAGAAGCTAAATTTTTTATTCGCAATGTTCATGACATAATGTTCATATTTTGTGATAAATGAAATTACATTAATTCTATTATTTATATTAGTATTGTACCAATTCATTCTATAAAACTTATTACTTGCAATCGATAAAGATACAATTATAATGGAAAAGACTTGGAGACATCACTGTTGTGACTCGTTTCAAGGGATTCAATACTATGGACTTCCTTGATACTACTTACCTTCCGAAGTGTTTCAAAAACCATTTTAGCACTTTGTTAAGCGCACGATGACTCTTACTGTAAGGCTGATAGTCTAAGATATGATCTCTTGCTGCGTTATGCCGATCTACATCAGATAAATCTTTCATCACCTTCAGATAAAATGGAACTGATGTTATGTAAGACTTAATATTTGCAATCGGCGAAACGACGATTTTCTCACGCCATCTGATGAAAACTGGTCTTATGTCGCGTTCATAGTGTTGTCTGAGTCTTTCTTCAATGTTTCTGTTGTGGTTTAAGGATTGTGTTATAAAAAAACAGACGCCGGCAAGTTACCTCTTACAAATGTAATAGTTAATTATGGTTCCTGGCTGCAACAAAGAAATAGAGTAGAATTAACATCACTTTCTCTGATTATTATTGTAGTCCAAGTGTTAGATCTTAAATATTAAAAAGTATTATTATATAAGTATAGTACTATAGAAGGCTACGATAATTAAGATACTTGCATTTGATTTATTTGGAACGCTTGTTGATACAAGTTCAATAAGCAAAGTTTTTCCAGAACGAAATATCTCTAAGATTAATTCAAAATCATTTATGGAAACATGGCAATCAAAGCAGCTTCAGTATGCCTGGTTTCTAAATTCGATAAATAAATTTGAGCCATTTAGTGATTTGTCAATACGCGCATTGAAATTTACTTTAAAAATTCACAGTATTGAGTTAAATAGTGATCAGATAGACAGATTTCGTGAGGCACAGCTACAGTTAGATCCTTTCCCAGATTCAAAGAAAGGATTGGAGGTATTATTAAAATCAAAAAACAATGCTGATTATAATAATAGTAGAAAGCTTGTGATTCTAAGCAATGGAGAAAGTGTCAAGACTGATAAACTTCTTTCAAATATCAGTTTACGGAGATACTTTGATCACATTTTTAGTGCAGAAGAGGTTCGCAAATACAAGCCTGCTAAAGAACTATACATACTAGCATCTGAAAGATTAAATATTTCAGTTTCAGAAATAGCTTTAGTTAGCTCCAATTTATGGGACATTGCAGGTGCACAGTCTGCTGGAATGCAAACATGCTGGATTAATCGTAAAGACAAAAAGACAAATGAAGAGCTCGATATAAAGGCAGACTATGTTCTTTCATCTATAGAGGATTTAAAACAAATTTTATAGTTAAGTCAAATTAAAGATTAAGACTATGAATATAAATGTAGTCGCTTTTTCTGCATCATTCTAGTTAAAATTCTGTATTATTATAGATAGTAATTGCCATACCTCGATACATTCTTTTCCATCAATATTTACTCTTTTTTGATGTAATAAAAGGGCACTTTATGAGATATATTATTTCTATTTTATGATATATACAATTTTGCATGTTTTATATAGACTAAACTTAAAAACTTCAGATGAACATATACTTTAGGAAACGAATATCAAATGATTCCACATGATGGTAAACCCATCTTATGGGAAGAGATGAGTTGGAAGGATGTAGAGAAGCTTACAAAGACCATGAAGATGGCTATCATTCCAACAGCCGCGTGCGAACAGCATGGCCCGCATTTACCATTAGCTGTTGATACGATTGATTGTTATGAGGTAGCAAAGAGGGTTTCTGCAAAAACTGGAGTGCCAGTAGTCCCGCCACTTATGTATGGTTGCTCCCAGAGCCATGGTGACTTTCCAGGAACATTGTCAATCAGGCCTGAAACTATGATTAGGATGATCTGTGAAATTGCAGAATGGCTTTACAGGAGCAAGATTCGAAAGATCTTGATTTTAAATGGCCATATGTGGAACTGGGGACCAATATATTCTGCTAGAGAAAACCTACGATTCGATTTTCCAGATCTCCAGATTAGGGTACTAAACTGGTGGGAAACTACTTCACAAACCATGTCCAAACTCGTGGAGGATTGTCCTGTGTTTCCTTCATACATAGATGCAAACATTGCAGAAACAGCATGTGTATTAGCAGCGAGACCAGATTTGGTAGATATGAAAGAAGCAGTTGATGAGAACGACTACGAAACCTTCTTCGAATACAGAATGGATCAATATACAAAATCCGGGGTAGTAGGTAGAAGTGCAACTAAAGCGACACCTGAACTTGGAGAAAAACTCTTTCGGATGGTCGTAGACGAGCTAGTTTCTATGATCAAAAAAGCTCTGAACGAGGAAAAACCGAATTACAACCGAGTCAATACCAAGAGCAAAAAAATAGGAAAAAAAGGCGGGCGATAAAAGAATGCCAAAAAATACACGGGTTTACATGATAACCAACGTAGGAGCATTAATAGCCATGATTGTTGGAGTAATCAATATTTTCACCTTCAGACAACTCTGGATAATATTTGCCGTTGCAGCAATCATGATTAGCTTGGTAGCATATACGGTACTAGAGAAGCGTAAACTTAAACAGAAGCAGGCATTAAATAATGAATCATCATAGGAGCAAACCTTAACTTCAATTTAGATGGCTCACTAAAACTTTGTAGACTCTGCAACACATAATTTGATATTCTGTACCCTTATTTGTATTGATCTGAAAGAAATATACTGATTGTGAGTTCTTTTGGACTAAGCAAAAATTCGATTTTATTTGTTCCAAGGTTTACTATTTGAGGCGCATACAGCTTAACATAATTTCACGAAAGGTAGTAAAAAATCATACTTAAACTCGATCCTCTTATTCCTGATTTTAAGTGACATTGTATTCATATTTTATGATATATGAAATTACATCAATTTTTTCATATATACTACTATTTTATTAAATACTACTATACCGTTTAATACTTCAATGAATTTAATATGAAATAAATGGTAAATGAATTACTGACGTTAACAACAACTCAGAAACTATCCGATAGAATCAAGAATGGAGAAGTTTCGCCGTTAGAATTAGTTGAGGTATGCTTAGAAAGGATAAAGAAATTTAATCCATCTTTGAATTCCTTCATTACACTTCTCGAAGATGAAGCACGTAGGGATGCAGCAACAGCTGAAAAACAAATCAAACAAGGACTCTATCTCAGTCCTTTGCATGGTATTCCATTTTCAATTAAAGATGTCATCTATGCAGAAGGAGTTAGATGCACTGCAGGATCAAAAATAATGGCTGATTATTTTTCAAAAATTGATGCCACTTGTGTTGCAAAAATGAAGAAAGCAGGTGCAATTCTAATTGGTACAAATAATACACATGAATTTGCTTGTGGAATAACAAATATAAATCCACATTATGGTTCCTCTAGGAATCCATGGAATAGTTCGAAATTATCAGGAGGCTCAAGTGGAGGTTCTGCAGTTGCAGTCGCAGCATGTATGGTACCTGTATCTTTAGCAACAGATACGAGCGGTTCTATTAGAGTCCCATCTTCACTTTGTGGTGTTGTAGGCTTAAAGCCTACATATGGTAGAGTTAGCAAGTACGGGATTGTAGACTTGGCGCCATCGCTAGATCATGTCGGATGTATAACAAGAAGTGCATGGGACGCAGCTACTGTATTGCAGACTATTGCTGGTCATGATCCACTCGATCCAACCTCTATGAATAAAAAAGTACCCGATTATACAAGAATTATTGAACAATCCAATATCGATAAAATGTCAATCGGAATACCTAAAGAATTTTTCTTCGACTATTTACAACCTGAAGTAGAAGACGTCTTCCATAATTTCATTGACACTATCAGGTCAATGGGCATTACAGTTTCTGATGTTAACATGCAAGAAGGAGATAAAATTTACGAATCCTGGAGGTCTATAAGGCTTGGGGAATCAGCAGAAATACATTCGAAATGGTTGCAGACAAGACCAGAAGATTATGGTGAAGATGTGCGAAAGATGTTACTAAAGGGAATGGACGTATCTGCTGTTAGTTACATACAAGCTCATAAATTTAGAAAGGAACTGAGGAATGCATTTATAAAAGCACTGAAAAATGTTGACGCTCTCGTTATGCCGACGACTATTATGACTGCTCCTGGATTTGATGAGCCAACAGTAAGCGTTGGCGGCAAAACATTTGAAATCTATCAAGCATTGAGCAGAAACACAATTGGATTTGCTAGCACCGGCCTACCTGCAGCCAGTATTCCAGCTGGATTAACGAATGCCAATCTGCCAGTAGGGGCACAAATAATAGGGGCACCATTTGAGGAAGAAAAGATTCTTTCGATAGCTTATGCATATGAATGCATGAATGATAGCCTGACAAAATTTATGCCTATACTCCACTGAATTATTCCAAAAGGCCTAGTTGCATTTCCTTACCTAATCTTTGCTGGTTTGAGAATCTCGAAGCTTCGAGGAAAATTCTCTAATCAAGTCGATCTAACTTGTTCATAATTAATCTGCTCTTTCTCATTTTTGTCAAGAGCATTGTTTAAACCTTGATTGCTTATATTCTCTTATTTAGTTGTTTATTACATGAACAATAAGGTACTGGTTTCAATAGCAATGCCAAACGAGAAAGACCTTGAAGTTATGTTAGAAGCGGTCAAAATGCTAGAATCATTTGGAATACCGTTTGAAGTAGTCGTGGCATCAGCTCATAGGTCTCCCGAAGAAATGATCCGATATGCGAAGGGTGTGAAGGAGAGAGGTATCGAAGTAATTATAGCTGCGGCAAGCGGTGCAGCGCATTTACCTGGGATGATTGCTGCATTTACAACATTACCTGTTATTGCAGTACCCTTAAAATCCTCTTTTCTTGATGGATTGGACTCTGTTCTTTCAATGCTACAGATGCCTGTAGGAGTTCCTATTGCTACTGTGTCAATCAACGGTGGAAGAAATGCGGCAATTCTAGCATGCCAAATCATAGGTTTGCATAACGACAATATTAGCCACCAAATCGATGAATTAAAAATAAGTCTATCAGAAGAAGTTGCAAAACAGGCAGCCAACGTTAAATTATAATTCGTTCTATAATCCTTGACAACAATAAGCTATAAGAATATCTGTAAGACAATTGCATAGAATTTTTTAGCAAATATGATCCAAAAAACTTGATTTTCAGTTCCAATCAATTTTTTTACATGGTTGTTTGTTGGTTTGGTTTTGTCTGCATAATATATCATAGAATCCTAAATTTAGGATATATGCTAATTTATGACATTTAATATATATATCATTATATCAATTTTTTGACACATTTATTTATATCTGACTATAACTATGCAAAATCTACAATTGACTGAAGTAAAAGAGGAATATACTGATAGGCCAGTTCCTGAACAAGCTAGATTAGGATTTGTAAAACCGGCTCTGGTGTGGGCTGGATTTGCTCATGCATATATTTGTATTTTCATTGGAAGTCAAATAATGGGTGGTTTAGGCGCACCGTTGGGATACGCAGCGATTATAGGTGGACAAGCTTTTTTGTTCGTGTACTCAGGATTAATCGCGCATAGAGGGGCCAAATTAGGACTAAACTTCTCGATGATGTGTAAGGCAGCGTTTGGAAAACATGGTTATGTGGTTCCTGTGCTCTTAATATCAGGATTGGTTGCCGGCTGGTTTGTCTTCCAAGCATGGTTGGCTGCCGATCTAACGGTGGGTCTCTATGGCGGAAAGTCTTTTAATGCAGGAGAGGGAAGAGGCATCCTTCCAGGAATTTTAGGTACCACAAGCTTTTGGGCTGCAGTATGGGCCATTGTCTTTGGACTATTTGCAGTCTATGGAATGAAGGCTATGGCTTCGTTGGGCAAAATTGCTGTATTTTCTGTTGCTGCCTTAGAAGTATGGATGATATTTTCGATTTTGACGGTTGTGGCTGCACACACAGGAGGAAATCCATTAATGTCACCTGTAGTCGGTAAGCATTGGACATTTGCACTTGGCTTTACTGCATCGGTTGGAACGTTTATTGTCAGCAGTACTATGACTGGCGATTTTGTAAGGTGGACAAGAAATGCAAAACAGGGATGGGCAGTAACAGCGGTTGCTTTTCCAGTCTGCAACATGATAACTCTACTGATAGGTGGGATATATACTGCCGTGGCTGGGCATCTTGACTTTTTCTTCGGGTTAAGTATGGTAGCTTTTGGGATACCCATCATGGTTATGCAGTGGTTAAGCAATGGCTCGGTATGTGACGGATGCTTGTATAACGCTGGCCAAGGTTTCAGGAATCTAACATATTATGTCTCAAAGGGAAGAATCAACTATTCATGGAAGAAGGTAACAATGATAGTGATGTTTGCGGGTGCTGCTGTCGCCGCGTCCAATCTAATAACAAATATAGTTCCATGGCTAAACACTCTGGGAATTTTGGTTCCACTAGTAGGTGGAGTGTTGATAGGTCATTATTGGATTGTTGCACGGAAGAATACCTTGAACGAGCATCTCCTTGCAGCTGACAAGAAATTCAATCCTCCAGCATTAATTGGCTTAGGAGTTGGATTGGCAATAGCAATAGTAATTCAATTTACTTATTCAGACCTTCCAGCTGTTGTTGGTGGACTAATAGGCGGTATAGGAGTGTATCCAGTCATAGCAAAGACTACTGGATACTTCAAAAATGCTAGACTTACTGAAAAGGGACTTGGAGGCAGCATCGGTTATGGTACGGCTGGAGCTATGGGTAACACGGATACGCCTGCTTCACCTGGTTCCGGAGGTCTTACCGCATGACAAATGAAAACAATAACGACAGCAGTAGAGATATTGATAGGGGTAGTCGGATTACTTCGAAGATAGACCAAAATGTCGGGCTTTTGATGCCATTTTGGGCCAATTCCACACATAGAAGAGGAGGATTGTAAACAAAGAAATGAGTGCCAAAAGAAATCTTCCTCCTTCATCTATACCAAAAAAAGACTTTGCATCTGCAGCTAGAGATGAAGTATTAAATAAAGTTGAAAAAGACTACGAAGAATTCAAAAAAACGCGTACTTTCGCGTTTCCAACTTGGCTATACGGTCCTCCCAAGGGTAAACTATTCAAAATAGAAGTTGAAGATTGTCCTCGTTTTGGCGATAAGGCCTTTGTTGAATTCGACTCTGCCAGGACAGCTTTTTTGAGCATCGATATGCAGGTGGATTTTTGCGGTCCAAAAGGGTATGTGGACGTTATGGGTTATGATCTCGGGTTGACTTCAGATCCCATAAAGCAAATAATGTATGTCTTGCACACAATAAGAAATGGAACCGACATTAAAGTAATACATACTAGGGAAGGACATCTACCAGATCTCTCAGACGCACCATACAACAAAGTCCTACGCAGCAAAATCATTGGGAACGGTGTGGGGATTGGTAACATTCCAAAAGGCGGTCTAGGACGATTGTTGGTGAGAGGTGAAAAGAACTGGGACATAATTGACGATCTATATCCAATTCCAGGAGAATACGTAGTAGATAAAGCAGGGAAGGGAGGTTTTGGCCAGAGCAATTTACCATTGATTTTGAAAAATTTGGGGATAACTCATCTAGTGATTACTGGTATTACTACAGATGTATGTGTACACACTGTAATGAGAGAAGCAAATGATAATGGCTACTGGTGTACTTTACTAAAAGATGGTACAGGTGCTACAGATTACGGTAATTATCAAGCTGCAATAAAGCAAATCAAGATGCAAGGGGGAGTATTTGGATGGGTTTCAGATTCTAGTAAATTTGTAAGAGCCGTTAAATCGGCTTTCAAAGAGAGCTAATAAATTTAATTAGAATAGTATAAGATGAGAAAGTGAGTACCAACAATAGGCAATTTCTAATTAACCAACTAATATGGATCGGATTATCTTTTGGTATAAGCCTTCCTATTTCTATCCTATTGCCATTTCCAGTCTCTTTAGTGGCCATATTTGGAGTATTCATTTTATTCAATATTTATCTGCGAAGGATAATGATGAAAAGAATGGGTGGAGGAGGCGGCAACAATAATGATTCAAAATTAAAATATTATTGTATGAGCTGTGAAGCACAACATAAGCAAGCCGAATGTCCTAAATGTGGTTCAAAGATGAAAAGGATTGGATTTTAGATTGATAGTATATCATGTCGCGGCAGAAATCGACCATATTTCCATCTATTTTCCTTTTTAATTGCACTTAATCATACAGAGAGATAGAGCACATATGACTGCATGACGAGTTGAAAGCAAATCTTCACCGCATCCCCCAATATAGATTAGTTTCTTCAGATGTGGACGGTGAAGCTACTGGCTCTTTCTTTTTCTAGTTCTTCTACCTTTTTTGAATTTATTGTTGATAGAAAGTTGTTCCTGTCCGAAATTTGAAAAATCTGGCTTTAGAATAGAAATAATTGATTCAGTAGTTGAGAATGTACTTAATACTTACCTTTGACTATATTGAATGTATAGAGGTGCTTTTACTTAAAACTAGCAAGGATACTAAAACCTGACCAGGAGAGTTTTATGATCGTCAGCAGAGAAGGAAAGGCAATTACAAGGGATGAAATAGCAAGGGAGACGGGACTATCGTTACCGATGAGTCTAGAACAATTTCTCTTTGGAGAATATGTTCAAAAGGTAAAAGACTCTCTGAACAGGCTATCGTTTGGTCATGAATTAAATGAATTTAAGATTCTTCCACCTATCATGGAATCCTTCAAGATAATATGCTTGGCATTCAATTATATTGACCAACCAAGTTGGCTACGTTTTGGGAAGAATCCTCCTAAAGAGCCTGTCATATATATGAAGCCGAGAACTAGTCTCATTGGTCCGGTGGATGATATCCTCTGTCCAAAATTCGTAAAGCAACTAGACTATGAGGGAGAGTTAGCACTGGTGATAAACAAAAAGTGCAGGAATGTGGCTGAAAAAGATGCTCTGAACTTTGTAGCAGGTTACTTTATTCTGAATGATGTTTCTGCACGTGACCTACAATTTACTGACAAGCAATACACCAGAGCAAAGGGTTTTGACACGTTTGGACCATGCGGACCATGGGTAACTACCAGTGAGGACATTCCTGATCCTTGCAATCTTCATATAACAACGAAAGTAAATGGAGAAATCAGACAAGATTCATCTACTAAGAATCTTATCTTAAAGATAGACATAATCATACGTAATCTGAGCAAGGTGATGACTCTTGAACCTGGTGATATAATATCTACCGGTACTCCAAGTGGGACTGCATTATCTTTTTCATCAGGTTTGAAATATCTGAAACATAATGATGTAGTCGAAGTTGAAATAGAGAAACTGGGGAAAATCACAAACAGTGTGTTGTTTGTGGATTAGATAGATTTTTGATATTAAAGCATTAGGAAGATGATATGATAAAAGCATTTATTGGCTTTTAAGTATCTCTGAACCAATCTCTATCTTTAAACCTTTAAACAATCCCTTCTTCATGCTAATAAGAATAGGTTTATTCTCTAGTTGTGCCAAAAGACCTTTTTCGATCCAAACAGGTATACCATAGCTTTTATCATACATCATAAAATATTCGTTAGGCTTCTTGCCGTCCATTAACTTCACACTTATAACAAAAGTAATTGCCTTGCCACTGCACCGCGAGCAGCCAAATTTGTCAATGTCACGATATATCACGATATTTGGGTCTTGCATACTCTTTTCAAGATGTAGAAAATTTATAACTTGTTGAGAAATTACTATATTCCTCAATGCATTTATTTCTCTAATCAGCTATATTAAGTATCTTCTATCCCGTTATACGGCCCTGTACTTTTCAGATAAATTATCTATGAGAACAGCAAACACAACGACGATCTTTGAAGCCGAGATTATTCTTTAACAACAATTGCTAATTCATCACGTATTTTCTCCTTTGTATCATTATCTATTCCTTCATCAATGGCTAAAGAAACACTTGCTTCTATCATGTCCTACCACTGCCACAACTTATCCCTTTTAGACGCCTCAATCCATAACCGTTCTCCATTCTCTGGTTTAAACTCCTCGCATGGGTGAAGCTCATCAGAATTATCTGAATATTTGCAATTCCCCTG
The DNA here is from genome assembly GCA_003176995.1 of Candidatus Nitrosopolaris wilkensis. Classification (GTDB taxonomy): domain Archaea; phylum Thermoproteota; class Nitrososphaeria; order Nitrososphaerales; family Nitrososphaeraceae; genus Nitrosopolaris; species Nitrosopolaris wilkesensis. The sequence continues at coordinate 3,673 of QHBN01000203.1, read as the reverse complement.
TCCATTTCCATGATCCTCTTTAAGGTGAGAACATAAACATACCTTGGAAAGATGCGATTCAATATACTCTATCGCTTTGTCACTAAGTCTTTTTGATTCTGGTTTTGGTGATTGTTGGCCATAAACAGTCTTCACCAATCTCTGGGCACAGACATATTCATAACCTTCTGCTGCGGGACGATATAATTCTGTATGTGACGACAGGATCTTATGGCACCTATCACATGAATTGTCTCTATCTGGATCTAACCAATACTTATAGGTATTTGACATTGTAAGCTTCAGTTCATTCGTGTCGATCTTATGCCAACATTCATCGCAAACCATAAACATATAATCGTCGTAATGATCGCCATTCAATTGTCCTGTCGTCTGTTTATGACAATACTCACATTTGTTAGTAGACATACTAATGCTTATCCTGATAATAGATCCGTCTTCTTTCTTCTTGACAAATACCTGTGAGCCACATAACCCCATATCTAAATCCATTAGAGTATCGGGACTTTCTGCGGCTACAACATAACCCATACCTTCAAGCCCCTTCGAAAGTTTGTCTTCTTCTTGTATAACACCCTCTGTGTCTATTCTAGGATAATGATAAAGAGCTACTGTGCGTTTCCACTCTTCAGTCTTCCACTCTTCAATCATTTCTTCTCACTCAGTCTCCTAGTTTGACAGTCATCTTCCTTCGAGATAACCATGATCTACTTTCCACAGATCATTAATCTCTACCAATTTACTGTCTCTTGGCTCATGTGACCGAAAGACTACATACAATGCATAGGTGAACTTTTTTCTATAAGGTTCTAATTCCTTACCAGTCTTGCCTTTAGACTCAGGTAAGAGTTTATTCATCATTTCTTCTTCTGAAATTCCATCACTACCGACGTTTTCCATTGTATTAACAATGTCTTTACATAAATCTAATAATTCTTCATTACTCTTCTCAGTATTGTAATCTCCTTTGAGATTGGCAACTGTAAAGTCAACTTCCTTGTCTTCAGACGGTCGTAAATGTGGTGGTAATACACGATCATAATCATTCTTTCGTAACTTCCTTAGAAGACCAAGTTTTTTTAGTTGTTCTGCCATATACTTTCTTTTAGCACCGTTGAAGATCATTTCAACTGGTTCATCATATGTTGTTAACTTTCCATCTCCACCTCTGATCCTCTTGGTTGACCTAACACAAGGGACCATCAATAAGCTACGTTCTCCTTTTTCTTCTGGTTCTAATGTTGTATTGAAAAGGAATTCAAATGCTATATGTTGAAGAACGTAGAGCAGACGGTCAATCTTCGATATGTAATCTTTTCTATAGTCTGCTTGAATATATTTCTCATCAAACTCTCGATGACTTTTAATATAATCATCGTCGCCCCATAATACAGAAGCTACCTCATCATAAGTCACACCGTCTTCTGGCTCTAATCTTTTTGCGATGAAAAGACCTATCTTCATGGAGTCTTCAATTTCTTTATCGGAGAATGTTGCTGTTATTCTTCTAAAGTATTCACCAAGTTCTATACTATGCTCTTTCGTTACCTTATCGTAATCAAGATGAAAATGTTCTGTTATTACCTTTTTATTATGCTCTATTGTCCTACGAAGATGCCTTTCTGCTTTTGATTCACCAGCATTGTGTTTTGTCATCTCTCACTCAACTCCTTCGCCTCTATCTCTGATTTCTTCGTCAGTAACAAACCTGGGCGCAAATTCAATACATAAGACTCCTTCTATCCAGTCCATTCCCTATGCCAAGAGCGGTAATCTAACTATAAACAATCTCTAATTGGATCTGGTAGAAATTCTGCAATTAACTTGTCCTTTTCTTTATGAAAAGCGCTTTCAGATTTAGACTGTATGAGCTTTGTCGCTATTCTATTAACTATGTCGTCTGACCATTCTCCAACAGTTCGATTGTTATGAGTTAACGTCCATGTCATTTACGGATATAGCCGCATCCCTGTTGCATTATAATTCCAACTTCTTTAAATCTTTTAATAAATCATGAGCTAGAATACATAGGCTATATTCCGACATTCTAGGTTATAGATTATGATGACTTCAACCTTCAAGTGGCTATGATATAAAGCGGTGGATTTTTCAAGATATGCGTTTAGATTGACAGAATTAAAGCTATGCCACATAATTCTGTGGTTTACGAAATAAAAATAAGATACTGATTTCAACAGGAGTCAAGACTTGAATAATGAGAGCGTTCGATTCGTCGAAAAAATCATTAATATCTAGTTTTATATTCATTTCATACATGAGTAAATGCCCACTAGATAGCATACCTTTGATGTGTTTGCTTAGCATTATCTTGTCTGTGATTCTTTTTGCACCCAGTTCATCAACTCTACAACAACACCAAGTTTATGCAAGATGTCCTAACGGAACTCACAAAAGCCCAAGCGGAACCTGTGAGCAGGTTGTTCCTCACCAAGGATTGCCACGCTGTCCCAATGGTTATCACAGGAGCCCAAGTGGGATTTGCGAAGCAGTTAATGGTAACTCTAATTCCCAAAGTAACAACAACATTATAGCCGATAATAATAATAACCAAAACAACAACGGTAACACCAATGGTATAGTAGTAGAAAAGCCACCATCTAATAACACCTCATCTTCATCAGGTCAATGTGATCAGACTCTTTGGAATCATGTATACAACCCAGCCAGATTGCAGGTAGTAGAACCATGCAAAACTGTTACTGGGATAATAGAGAGTATTAGAGTCGAAAACGACGGAGACTTTCATATTACATTAAAAGTCGATCCACAATTTGCTGGTATGATAAATTCAGCTAATGTTGATGGACAGTTTGGTGATCTGGTTGTAGAACCGATATGTCAAAATCCAGTCACACAGCAAGATGCAATATCAGCTTGTGCTAATTTCCATCAGAAAATAAACATACCGGGTATAGGTACTCATGTAAATGTTACAGGATCATATGTTTTAGATGAGGGTCATGGTGGCTGGGCTGAGGTACACCCTGTGACATCTATTGTAGAAATACCGTAAGCTAGATAGCCAACAGATGAATGGATATGTATCATTGTAAACATCTCATCTCTCTTTTCTTAGGTAATTTGATTCTTGCCAACAACCGCCCCAGCTTGAATCACCGTATTTGACGGAATTTGTCTCCCAGGCAAAATGATTACAGAAGCACCAATCGCACAATTATTTCCAACTATTGCCCCTAAGTGGCCGGTTCCAGTATCTACCAAACTATCACCGATTTGATACCTTACATTTTGTCTGTTAATTAAAACATTGGCTGTACCAGAATAACCTCCAAACCAAACGTTTTTTCCAATTATGCTATCTAATATTAAATTCTGATGTGCAATCCTATCATGGCCTTCAAAATAAGTCCTGGCGATGTCACAATTAAATCCAATCTTTGTATTAATACCCAACATGGACTTTCTGACAAGGGAACTCATGCCGATAAAACTGCCACTTGCAATATATGTTGGACCTATAATTTTGCAGAAATCATCTATTATGACGTCGTCTTCTATTATGCATGGTCCATTTATTATGCTTGAGTTGGCTACATTTGCTTTAGGTGATATTATTGTACGGGTTACTTCACTGTGTAAAACAGTTTGAACTGCGTTAAGAAAGTCCCAAGGGGCTGTGTAGAAACCATCA
>QHBN01000202.1 GCA_003176995.1 Candidatus Nitrosopolaris wilkensis | reverse complement strand
TCCTGCTCAAGTAACTGGATTAAGCGCCACTGCTGCAGGAAATACCCAGATTAATCTATCATGGACTGCAAATACAGAACCAGATCTTAACCACTACAATATCTATAGAAGTACAACAAATGGATTTACTGTAAATACTGCGACAGATACTCCTATAGCAACACCAACAACTAATTCATACTCTAATACTGGTCTGACTGCTTCTACCACGTATTACTATAAAGTTGCTGCTGTAAATAATAGCAGTGTTATAGGCCCTGTTTCATCGCAAGCATCTGCTCAAACTCTTGCGGCCACTGCTCCTGCTCAAGTAACCGGAGTGACTGTCACCACCCCAACCGGTACTACATATGTACTTAATCTATCATGGACTGCAAATACAGAACCAGATCTTAACCACTACAATATCTATAGAAGTACAACAAATGGATTTACTGTAAATACTGCGACAGATACTCCTATAGCAACACCAACAACTAATTCATACTCTAATACTGGTCTGACTGCTTCTACCACGTATTACTATAAAGTTGCTGCTGTAAATAATAGCAGTGTTATAGGCCCTGTTTCATCGCAAGCATCTGGAACAACCGTAGCTGATACTACAATCCCAATGATTAGAATCACTAGTCCAGCTAACAATGCAACTGTACCTCACGGCAACATATTAGTTCAAGGTACTTCAAGCGATGACTTAGGGGGAAGTGGTGTGAAAAATGTTGTTGTTCTAGTAGATACTGGCGCAACGATTCTGCCTTATGCAACAGCCACACCCTTTGCTCCTGGAAATTGGTCTACATGGTCAATTACACTTAACATTCCTACAACAGGAAGTCAGAGAATATTAGCCAGAGCTACAGATAATGCAGGGAAACAGAACTGGAACAGTATAACAATCACAACCACATAAAAGTACTTTTTAGGTAACGACGATATATGCAAAGGATTACACTGTCCCAGGCAATGTGGACACTGGCTATTGCTTGTGGACAATTTCGAATGGAATTGCCATCAAAGAAATATTTTGGGCATTTACAAATGGTATAAAGAATAACTAGATGGACAAATTCTGATACTCAAACTATCACTTGTTTAAGAATATCAACAGTCTTATTGGCAACGTCTTCTCCATAAGGATTGCGATTAATTTTTGCAGCAAGCATGGTTTCGACGATATCTTGGAGTGAATCCTGTCTGTCTGGAGGAAATAGAATATTTGCTTTAAGCAAAATTGTTTCCCATCGTGCAGAGGTGTGTCTCAAAGTTATGCAAGGCTTTCTTAATACGATAGCTTCTTCCTGTACTCCTCCCGAGTCCGTAAGGACTAGACGACAGCTCTCTAACAGATTTAAGAAATCAACGTATCCTACTGCTTCAATAGGTACAATATTTGAAGGTAGCTGAATATTATATTTTATAAGGTTTTGCTTGGTTCTAGGATGGACGGGGAACACTATTTTGTATTTTACACTTTGTAGATGCTTGCATAGTTGCTTGAGATTATGAGGATTATCCGCATTTTCTGGTCTATGTATCGTTAAGAGCAAATATTCTTCAGGAATGTCTTTTCTCGGATGGAGATTTTTAGAAAGTTTCGATAATCTTCTACATACATCAACTATTAGATTACCTGTAAAAAACACGCTTCCATTTATGTTTTCATAAGTTAATACGGTTGTGCAGAATTGACTTGGAGCAAACAGGTACTGTGACATCTCGTCAATCTTTATTCTCAGGGGTTCTTCCGGTACTGCATAATCAAAATCCCTGACGCCAGCCTCTATATGTATGATCATTGAGTTGATTTGCTCCGCAGCTAACGCAGCGGCCATACTTGAGTTAGTATCTCCATACACTATTACATATTTGGGACTAATTCTTTGCAGAGTAGGAACCATGCTATCTTTAAGAGTATTAATATCAGATGTATTGCATTTGAAATCATAATCTGGCACTATTCCTAAATCGTCAAAGAAGATATCTTTCATGTTCGAAGAATAATGCTGACCAGTATACACGAAGGCATGCTCAAAGTGCTTGCGAAGTAAGGGAATAATATTGGCTAGCTTTATTATTTCGGGTCTAGTACCTGCCACTGTAACCACTTCCACTCCCTTGTTAGCATTCAATGTTAATCATTTCCTAAACGGAGGTAACAGTTGTCTTTGGAATGGCACACAAAAGTTATCAGTTGTCCTTCGGCAATTTATCTATATGTAGGGTTATTTATTTGGTTACCTATTAGATGTAGCCACTAATTGGCAGAAGCGGTGATATTAATCAAATTAGACTGTTATGAGAACTTCGAGGCGGAGTCGTACTTTTGCATTCACAAGCGAGGGGACAGCTCCGACCAGATGGAAAATGGCTCAATGTATACATGTATACATGGGATATGGAGTTAAGGGTGTTCCGACATAGACTAGTCATACGGCACCAGGTCATACAAATAACCATTTATATCAAGAACCACTGACATCTACATCACCATCAGAATCACATGCAACCCTGACACTCATTAGACAATCTTATACGGGCTTGAAATAGAGAAGAAAGATAATAAGGTTCAATGTGACGCCTGCCAGATATATCTACTGGAAAATCATGATTTCCATGTTCAGCTTGATCGGTAGCAGTTATTGATAATGTTAATGGTATGCCCCAATTCTCCCCAAACGGTAAGTGGTTATGTGGGATTGTCTCGTGAGGATTCACCGGCCTACTTTGATAAAATGAATATAACTCCACATCCATAACTTTTTTTGCAATTTAATTTAATTAGAGATTATCGTAAAGGTCTGGATAACAAGGGTGACGAATGAAATACCCACGGAACTAAGAACGATCTATAAAAAAAGTTACACATTGTTTTTCAATTAAAAAAGGATTTTTATTCTAAAAATTCTTTTCCATAACTCACCTGAAAGCTGCCCTTGGGATATAATTGTATGATTCCCGGAAGGTTATATATAAGAGTAATTAAGCAGTGCTTTTAGCACTGATGAAAAACTCGAGCCGTGCTAAAACATTTTTTGCATTTATAAGCATAACGTGCTTTACGATTTTGACTGGAATTTTATTATCATTTGTACCTGTGGCACATTTATTCACATCTGGAGGCAGTTTGGAGAAAATGAAAAAAATTATTAATTCTACGGACATTCATAATAGCTTCTATGACAACTTTCAAGGCGGTATTTATCCATTCACCGATGGACAGAGCTCGCCAAATGGTAAATGGAAGGCAGTATACACAGGAGATGGATCTATGGGTGTAGCAAGAGACAATGCCACGTCAGGTACTCCGAATAATTATTTCTTCGAACATCCAAAGACATCCATTCGTTATAATGACACAACTGCGAGTTTAGTAACCACTTCAAAAGCATTTTCTGATTTTCAAATGACATTAGATATGAAAACTGTTAAGCAACTAAGACAGAATAATCCTCCAGCGCCATGGGAGACAGCATGGATTTTTTGGCATTATACAGATAGGTTCCATTACTATGGTCTTGTTCTAAAGACAAATGGTTTTCAGATAGAGAAAAAAGACAATAACGTTCGATGTGACTGCGAGATATATCTAGTTGATGTATCACATCCAAAAGTTAAGCTTGGTCAATGGCAGACAATCACGCTTAGTGTCACAAATTCTGCCTCTGGTACGCCACACATAAAGGTCTGGGTTAATGGAGTTAAGGCAGCTGACTTTGTTGATCAGAAAATACATCAACCCAATTCTCCTCAAATGTCTGGGGGCTATGTGGGTTTGTACAATGAAGATTCACTGGTTAACTTTGATAACGTGAAAATAAATGCAATACAGTAGCTGATTGGATAGAATATAAAATACCAGACATAGCTACGCCCATCTTCTGGTTCCGTTTTGGAATTTTTTGCTCGGAGTCAACGGCCTATATCCACACGGTAGTTCCTGTTCCGATATGTATATCTGCTTCCATACTCAGGAAGATGAAAACTTTTTCTGTCGACACTATCATGTTGTTCATATTATCCATATTGACTCAGTACTCCTCACACGTGATCCTGACTTTATATGAGCCCCTATTGAAAGGCTGTCTCAACTGGATCGCAAAATCATCGTTATCGATGATATAAGTAACGGAAACGTTCAGCAATCAATCATTATCAAAAACGACTTCGCCCGCTTAAAACATATTTGAAATTCTATAACTGATTGTGTTAATTAGATTTGTGTATTCCGAAGCGCTATATATATAGGATGAGCAACAACTAATTTCGAATCTTAGGACGAAATATCTGTATGTTAAATTCAGAGAATAGTGAACCTTGATCTCTATAAAAATCCTCCTTTAGTTTGTCCCTTAGTGATATCAGCAAACTGCTTTTGTCCAAAGATTACGGACCTAATCTTTAGGTTAAAGTACGAGTATTATTTTGTGGATCCAAATATAGAAACTATACTCTTTCCAATACCAAAGAAAAAGTTTGTTATCTGTGCATGGATGCTTTTTGGCAATGGGGTTACGTCTAAATACTCGACAACAGATGCCGTTTTTCCATGGACATCAAAAGCACTGGTTACAACTACTGCTGAAGGCGAATGCGCATAGATCAATGCTTTGTAAATGTTGTTTGGGTCTCTTACTAGCCCTTGTGTGACTAACTGTCCATTTTGAACAAATGTTATTTGTGCTGTGGTAATAGGGGCTTCATCTGTTATCTTTACTCTAAAGACGTTCCCACCTTCTATCAATGAAGTAGTAAGAACATCGAGGGTAGGCGAGTTAGTATCGTTTTTGAGTTGGCTTGGTTCTAAATGAAGAGGAGTTGGTTTGGGTTGTTGGGCAGGTGGAGGAATAGGAGTAATCTGGGCGTCAGCTTGCTGCTCATTTACCGATATTGAGAATCCGATAAAAAAACATAAAAGCGAGAATATGAGAAAGTTATTACTTCTAAAGCGATTCGAACTTCTCATAAGTGTTTCTGATATTAACCCACAGAATACCACTCTAATGAAGTTAACCATCGCTAAAGCCCCTGTATAAAAAGATGACCCTACACTGAGCATTATGAATTTTCTGATATCCAATGCTAAATCTTACATATAAAAGTGCATAAATTCGACACTATATTCCTCTTTTACTATAATAGGGGATTTTTTAATTATTACATACTAAAAAATTAAATACTTAACGGCATGAGTAGATTTACCTACAAATGCATTCAGAAAAACGATGGATCGCTCTTTTTTATGTTATGGTCTCACTTTGGTTAATTTCTCTGACTTCTACTTTATATCAATGGATAGATGGCATTACACCTATAATGGGTAGCGAAATTAATCTCCTATACTTTACCTTACCGTTGCTGTCCATCATTTTCTTCTACACTTTCGTATCAATATTCGTATTTTCTCTTTATCTTCTAAGCTTCAATAAAGCAAAGAATTACCAGCTGCAAAAATTTAATGAGGCGAGGAAAGGCGCAGGGAGTCCTATTATTAAAAACAACGCACTCATTCAGGTTAACCCTAGTAATTTATGCAGCATAATCATCCCTTCAAGTAATGAAGAAAGTGTGATAAGAAAAACGGTTTCCAATTGTTTATTACAGACGCATACCAATATAGAGGTGATAGTTATTTGCCACAACTGTAATGATGGCACATTTTATGAGGCACAAGTGGAGGATAACCGAGTAAGGGTTTTTGATCTTAGAACCAGTGAAGCAGGTAAGGGGATTGCCCTCAATGAGGGAGTCAAAAGAGCTAATGGAAAGTATATAATGATACTAGATAGTGATGGGATGTTATCTAGAGATTTCATAGAAAAAGCACTTCCTTTATTTGACGGCTATAATGCAGCTATTCAAGGCAGATACGTCCCTAGTAACAGAAATCATAGCTTGGTTACAAGATTGCTTGCATTAGAGGGAGACTTATGGTCAACGCCTTATATGACTGTTAGAAACTTGATTGGTAAAAAAGTCTTTTTGGGAGGGACCGGTTATATTATTAGAAAAGATGTGTTGAATGAAGTGGGGAACTTTACAAATCATTTGGTAGATGATTTCGAACTAAGTTGCAGGTTGTTAAAGAAAAAACACAGAATAGCCTTCGCACCGCTCTCTATAAATTATGATGAAAAGCCTCCAACTTTTGACATTATGCTCAGACAAAGGGCAAGGTGGGGTAGGGGGTTCATGAGTTTACTGAAGTCAGTGGTGCTGGAGCCAAGAGATGTGTTAGGACATATCTACTGGCTAAGTCCCATAGCAACAATATCTGGTCTTTTGATGCTTTCCATTATTGGATTTAATGCAATATTTAACATATTGTTTGGGTATTATCTATATAGTTACGCCTTCGTACCGTTGCAGCTCTGGTTTATAGTAGTAGGAACGATGATGGGCATGCAAACATTGCTCTTAGTCAAACAATACGGGGCACGAGGACTAAAGTATGCTGCATACCTTCCAGTTTACAATATATTCTCTCTTTACCATGTCTCGGCATTGATAAAAGGATTATTCGTTAAGTCATGGAATAGTACAAAGACAGTTCATGGATTTATAAGCGATAGAGAGAGACAACAGATTGAAAGAGAACAAGTGCTTTAGTTGTGTGATGCGTATTTGCTACTTACAAATGAGATGGCAGAGATTAGAACTTGATTGGAAATTATAACTACCGTGGGGCACGTGGAAATTGTGACTTTAGCAACAAGAAACTTGCTGAATGTATTGAATTGGATGAAATATTTTGAAGAAGAAGATAGCCATTCCTATTGCTGCCTCAACATTTTTCCTTGCCTTTATAATATTATCTGTATATACATATTCGATATCCACAGCATCGAATACAAACCAGGTACAAACTAGAGAGAACGGAAATAAGAACGAAACAAAATTCTACGGATGTACAAAGTACGAGCTTACAAAATCGACACATTGTGACCCTTTAATGAATAGAGTGGTGGGCTACATTGTTCCAAGTAACTCATCCCGTATATACACTAATTCTGGTGAGCCGATATTTGCTTCTGGAAAAAGTCGTTTAGGATTAGAACTAGATGCCAAGAGAATGGAGGCAGTCGAATTTCCGATTTTATTTAGGCCTGATCCAAACAACTTTTCCATTTCACTTTGGATAAAGCAAGCCAAAAATCCGCAGCCATACGGCGTTGTTGTTTCACATACCAACGGAAACAAAACTGCAGGATGGTCGTTAGATGCTCATACATCATCTACGCAATTTGTAAGTTTTTCCATTTTTAACGAAAAAGGACAGCTGTTTGTGTCACCTCATGCACCCATTTCGAACCGTACCTTTACCCATATAGTTGGGACGTTCGATGGTTCTTCCATGAAAATTTATAAAAATGGAATTCTGCTTGGAAGTACTGCATTCAAAGGCAAATATGTCTCTGATCCAGCTGTACCGGTGAGGATAGGATCATCGGCTTTTTGTTTAACATGTAATTGGTGGTCTGGAACTATAAACGACATTCGCTTCTACAATAAAACCATAAATGAAAATGAAGTAAAAGAAATTTTTGTCAATGATTCTCCTGGCATTGTTCCAGATGGTTTGGCCGGATACTGGACTTTTGATGGTAGCTTGAATGATATTTCTGGAAATAACAACCAAGGAATTTTAAATAGTATGATAGCTTACATGGCATTTGCACCTGACGGAAGGCTATTTTTCGACGAGAAAAATACAGGAAAAATAAGAATTATGAAAGACGATAGAGTTTTATCCACACCTTTCGCGGTACTTTCTGACTATTATGTTAATTGGGAACAAGGGCTATTGGGTTTAACAATTGATCCGAAATTTGAACAAAATCACTTTGTATATCTGTACTATACAGCTATAAATAATAAAACAGGGCAAGCACAGGTTTTTAACAGACTTGTAAGGTTTACCGAGAATAATAATCAGGGCATAGATATGGTAGTACTCATTGATAGAATACCTGCTTCTATGGGATATCATTCTGGAGGAGCACTTGCATTCGGACCAGACGATAAATTGTATATTGGAATCGGTGATGCTACACAACATGAATTTGCGCAAGACTCGGGGATCGTTATAGGCAAAGTTCTACGAATAAATAGAGATGGGACGATTCCACAAGATAACCCATTTCCAAACTCGCCCATTTATACTACTGGACATCGAAATATCTATGGAATTGCATTTGATAAAGAAGATGGGATTGGGATAGTAGCTGAGCCCGGAGATTATCATTATGATAAAATAAATTTAATTCAAAGAGGAGGCAACTATGGTTTCCCGAATTTACTGCCTCCCAATATTGCCCCAGAGTTCTTTACAAATAATTCCGCCATCAAACCTTTGATAAGTTATTGGCAAACAATTACTCCAACACAAGCAATCTATTATGTTGGAGACAAAATACCGCAACTCAAAAACAAATTTTTAGTTGGAACATACAACGGGAATATATATGCTCTTACGCTAAATATACGCAGTAAACAAGTGGTAGAGCAAGAAAAACTTGCATTACGTCATTATCCTTTTGAGCCAGTCATATTCATTGCTCAATCGCCATCAGGAGACATCTACTATGGCGGTTACCATATATACAAGCTAATGTCTGTAGATGTAAATAGCAAAAAACAAGATCTGTTTCCAATAGAGATGAAGTCTTCGTCGTCGAATATTGGTATTAAAGATCTACAAGCATCAGGTATTGGGGGCGCACAAGTTATAGATATACACACATCCGCTAATAAGAGCAAAAGCAGTTCGTCATCGCCCTTCATCCAGATAAGTATTCCTAGAGCAATCATAAATGATATATCTTCAGTCACAAGCACTTTTATCAATAATGAAGGCAAACAACCATCGACAGCAGACATGAATTTCGCTATTAATAATAACTCATCCTCGACTGACAATGCAATTACCATACATTTAAGATCAGGAATATATTATCCACAGTTATCGATTAAGGGGTTAACAACAATAAACAATGTGACTAATACAAAAACTACGATAAATAACGGTACAAATCATACCTCATTTGTTTCGATAGTTAGATATGCATCAGACTCTAGTACGCAGGAACCCTATAATCCGTCATCACTGAATGTAGCTCCAGGCACTACTGTTAGATGGATGAATAATGATTTTCTGCCTCATACAGTAACCGACGTTACAAACAAATTTGATTCAGGGATATTTGGGCCAGGTCAAACATTCAAACATACTTTCGATCAATCAGGAACTGTCAAGTATTACTGTACTATTCATCCATTCATGTCAGGAGAAGTCATAGTAAAATAACTTAGTAGAGTGAATAGTTTTATGGCTGTCAATCTAATATCTATGCTCAATCCAAACTCATTGAAAAGCACTTCACTGACATATACAGTATATTCTGTGGTTGTCTGCTCAAAGTCTTGAATGAATTATGAAAAAATCGGTTTCTTTTTTTATAGTAGCCCTCTTTTTATTCATGACATTTTGTGAATTATCCCAGGTAAATCCACAGAACGTATTAGCAAGTGAAAATCACATACATCAAGTATCAATTACTATTACAACCCCTCCGACTCAAAATCAGACAATATTTACAAATTTTATTACTATTAATGGTACAACCTCTGATTCTGGTCGTTCAGGAATTAGAGAGGTAGAAGTACTCTTCAGCAAGATTCCATTCAATGATACTGCTAACTATAATTTAGCTATCCCACTAACAC
>QHBN01000201.1 GCA_003176995.1 Candidatus Nitrosopolaris wilkensis | reverse complement strand
AAAACACTTGATGTAACAACGAACGGATCGTCTTAGGCTGAGAGTAGAGATGTCTAACTCCTCTTTAAATTATACAATACGTGAAATAGAAGAAAACGATATTGAAAGTGGTGGATTATTAGAGGTGCTAGAGAATTTAGCTCCAGTTGGAGGTCTCGTTAATCCCGCCGCGAAAGCGATATTAAAGGAGATAAAATCAAATCCACTCCACAGAATATTTGTTGCCGTTGTTCAAGATGGCAGAAACCAAGGTTTGATAATAGGAACAACAACGCTCCTTGTAGAACCAAAATTCATTTTCGGTGGAGGACGAGTAGCACATATCGAGGATGTAGCAGTGAGGGCTGAGTATCAGAGGAAAGGCATTGGATTCAAGCTTGTAAAATACGCTACCGAGCAAGCAGTGATAATGCGATGCGTAAGAACGGTACTCGATTGTTCAGATGAGAATATTCCTTTCTACGAACAGATTGGTTATTCGTATCACGGCAATAGTATGAAAATTCAGCACATACACGACTAATACAATACGAACGATTATTTCAGCATCATAGAAAATTAAATCAGATAGCTTGAGCTTGGCGGCCATCTTCTAACTTGGAGCAGAAATAGTAGACTTTCAAAGTTAGAACATAACGTCATGGTATCGTAGCAACGTGGGCATTCGATTTCAAATTGCGGTTCTATCCTTGTATTACCATTTACTATTATCATATTGTCTGAGCTAGGAAATGAAACTAACCATTTATGAGAAGCCAAAGTTCGTACTAAAGGGTACATATGCCACTAGATCGGGTCTTTTAGTTGGGGATGCCCTAACATAAACACGACTCAGCATGCTGCTGCGTATAGAAGTCCTAAACTGTGCCGTTTTATTTATGTGCTCATAAATGGTTGAACATCAAACGTAAAAGTTTATACGTATTAAGACCAGATGACTAAATTGCATCTGGCGAGCTAGCTATAATTGAGATTATTTAATGACTACGCTGATATAGAACATAAGGTTAAAAAAGAACCAATTAAGCACGAACTATTTGCAAGCATAACTATACCCTTTCACGATGGATATGATCTACTTGCTAGGACTATTGCAAGCCTGACTCAACAAACTTACTCAAAAGATCGATTTGAGGTCATTATCGCGGCTGATGCTAATCATGCTGATGCAAAATTGATCGCTGAGCTGTATAAAGGAGAACTAGACATCAAATTAGTAACTCTTTCTAGTAACGGCTTTGGGCCAGCAAGCTCTAGAAATGCTGGGATAGATGTCGCCAAGGGTGATGTTATTGTCTCTCTCGATTCGGACATGATATGTCCTAGTAGATTCCTAGAGTCACACTTGAGCTGGTTTCATAAATCAGCCAAAATTGCGACGATTGGGCTTCGAAAATTTGTGGATGCAAGCACAATTCAACCTGAAGACATTGTTCGCAACTTCCACCTGGTACCGTCACTTCCGGCAATCTGTAGTATTTCAAATACGGTGGTAGGCAGTCGTAGAGACAAGAGAATTCCTGAACTTACACAATTAAGGAGTCACCCCTTCCCAAGTAATTGTTTTCATGGCGGTAATGTGGCATATTGGCGTGACGATGCTCTCGATATCGGATTATGGGATGAGGGATTCAATGGGAATTATGGCTATGAGGATATTGAATTCGGACAGCGCCTGTTTGAAAATGGTACAAAGCTAGTTTTCGAAAATGGTGCTACAGCATACCATCAAGAGAATAATTTCGTTTCACCTTATGAACGACAGAAGGGCCTGTCAATAAATAGAATAAAACTTTATGAGCGTTATCCTGCGCTTGCAAGATTCCGAAAAGATATTCTATGGGCATGAGGATATTGGTCGAACGTATGAAAGTGTGGCTAACGGAAGAGTGCAGTTTCCTGCAGTAATATAGGAATAAAGAAAAACTGCGGAAATTATAAAGACTGTTGGGCGACTCTGCTCGGATTAGTATTAGCGTCGACCACACATGCAATATGACATAGTTTCTCAGAGTATAGAACCGACTGCAATTTCATTTTAGTCATCTGTGGATATTAATTGTGAAAACACAAACTATACTAGTGGAGTAATATCACAGCATGTCGATGTCATGTCAACTACAACTTTTACTAACTGTTACCATTTGTCTTTATTGTATTTATTGCATTAGTCGGCTCTGTAGCAACAAGAGCTTTTGTGAAAACTCTTGTTAGCTGGCTGATTTATTAGTTTTGTATTAAGAGTCACGAAGATATTATTTTTAACGCTCACTTTTGCTATTAATACCGGGTTATAGGTACTTACTATAATGCTTTTTCTTACAATGGGTTATTGAATTGGTACGTTATTGCTACTTCTGAGCTCATGATTTATTTATAATCACCGGTATATCCTGGTGGGCTCATTTTTATATCTTATCCATTACTTGCATTGACTGGCAGCACAATATGAGATAAACGGTTTGATAAACGGCAGGAATTGTTATGAACTGATTAACCGGTCTACAAATAAAAAAAGGGTAACTCATCAGCTTTCAAAATATGGCTTATATCTTTCGACTAAATCCGAAAGGGGTAACCTTTTGCCTCCTACTATCTTAATGTCAACATTAGACTTTCCATTCTTAATGTCTATAATATTGTAAGAGCATTCAAAAAATCCTCTAAATCGAGTTGACGATGCTGTTCCAGCATATGCAATTTCCAAAGCACCTAGTTTCCAAACCCAAGGTCTATGTTTATGACCACAAAGAACTAAATTGACTTTAGATTGAAAACATGCCCTTAAAGTGTCACCTGCATCAAAAACTACATTCTTGTCGGTACCTGTATCGGGAATCCCTATCAGATGGTGGTGCATTGCAATAATCTTTGTTTTGTTGTCATATTTACTCATGACCTTTTCCATCCACAAGTTCTGCCGATATCCCACCTCTCCTTCGTCCCTGTCAGGACGAGCCGTGCTAATAGTCAGCAATACTACATCATCATCAAACTCATAGATCGCTTTCGGTGATGGAAATAATTTCTTGAGAAGTAGATAGCCAGTATGACGATAATCATGATTTCCTGCTAAAACTATTATGTTAGAGCAGTTAAACCTGCTAATTTCCGCACGGGCACGTTCAAACTGATATAGTAACCCCTCATCTGTGAGATCGCCTGTAATGATTATCGCATCCGGCTTTAACTTATTATTAACCTCATCAACTAGGATGTCAAAGACATCTTGTTTGAAATAACTTTCGCCAATATGAATATCTGATACTTGAACTATTTGCATTTTTGTTCATCCACCTATACGACACACACTGGGTCTTAATACTATTGTTTTTTTGCTTCATGGGCGAAATTGATAGATTCATAGCATGTGATCCAGATCAAGCGCTCGACGAACAAGACAAGTCGCTCTTGGAAATTTACTTAATTACAACGATCAAGGTATAATCAATCTAATTACAAAGGAAAATTTTGAGACCCGATACGAGTGATTGCTAAATTAGCTTTACAATCATCGCAAATATTTTTCGGTACTCTTGCTAGCATATTTTGCCAATCTGTTTCTACATTAGGGTTGGTGACTTCGGCAATAACAGCAAGATTTGAATGCCAATGCATAAAAGCAAATGTGTCCTCATCTAAGCTTTCGCCTTTGTAGAACTAATTTTCACGTTTATATTGGATAAGAATAACTAAATCATCGTCTGACTGTTCGCGGTTACTATTGTTTTCCGTAAGGAATTTCCCTTCTGAATCCAACCGCAGTTATTGAGAATAACAATACCCATGTATGTAATAGCATCTATGAGGATCATGATTCATTACTTTATCTGAGGTTATGCTAAGAATTGAAGCCTTCAAACTTGTCTGGTATTGAACAGCAGTTGTGTTTATATGGGGTTTCATGGGCTACTACGTCAACTGTGGATATAATTATTAATATTGCTGCTTTAGTAGCCCCAAGTGTCAAAAATGCTAATTGTTATGGCAAGTTTAGAAGAATAGATCCATGAGAAACCCTTTCAAGAAAACTAACGCTAATGGAATCCCTGATAGAGAACCGTTTAAGTATAAAGGACCAAGGGCCTCAAACTCCGCCCTTTCTTCTAACAAATTAAAAATTGTAGCAGGGATAATCACGTTTGTTGTGATCATTGTCATTATGTTCGAATCAGTAGTAGTAGTAGAAGCAGGACATAGGGGAGTTGTTCTCTATGTGGGTGCAGTTGAAAACCGTGTATTAGGAGAAGGGATACACTTTATCATCCCATTTGCTGAACAGGTAGTACCACTGGAAGTACGTACTTTGAAATTCCAGGCCGACGCCTCGGCTGCCTCTAATGATCTGCAAGAGGTACAGACAACCATAGCATTGAACTATCATATTAGTCCGAGTCAGGCAAACATCATTTATCAGCAGCTAGGTGCCGATTACGCAGATAGAATAATTGCACCAACTATACAGGAATCAGTTAAAGCAAGTGTTGCGAAATTCAATGCTGAAGAATTAATTACTAAGAGAGCTACTGCTAAAGCTGTGATAGCTCAGACTATCGGTAATACACTATCAGCAAGGAATATAGTTGTCGAGACAGTATTCATAACAGACTTTAAATTCTCACAAGCATTTGCTAATCAGGTAGAATCCAAGGTAGTCGCTTTCCAAAAATTTCTGACAGAACAAAATAATCTAAAAGGTATACAAGTAATTGCAAACCAGACAGTTGTTCAGGCTCAGGCATCAGCTAGGGCAAATGTTGCCAGAGCTAGCGGTGAATCTCAGGCAATCCAGGTCATTACGGTACAATTAAAACAAAGTCCACAATATCTTCAGTGGCTATCAATTAACAGGTGGAATGGACAAATGCCGTATGCTCTGGGTAGTGGTGCATTTCCTTTTTTCCAATTACCGGTAGCAGCACCGCCACAAAACCAAACTAAATGATAATCTCGCATAATCGTTCAGGTGCCATAACTTATGATAAAAATTGAAGATTCACACATGTGAGAATCAGTAATCGCAGGTGCAATATTATGATGCTTAAGCATTGCGCTCGTCGGATCCACGCCTTGCAAATATAAGACGGCAGTAGTTGTGGTAGTCGCTGCCTTGGTAAGTTTCGCTTTCACCCTCAGACAGTAAACTTCTGAAGAAGGCAAATTCGCTCATTGCTAGGTACGTTTCTAATAGCATGCTATTTACTTTATAGTTTACTGTCTGAGGGTG
>QHBN01000200.1 GCA_003176995.1 Candidatus Nitrosopolaris wilkensis | reverse complement strand
TAATCGGAAAGGCTGTTCAGTACTCTTCGAAACTCCAGGCAATTGACTCTATTGAAACATGTGAATTTCCAGCTGCCGAACGTAGCAAGATCATTGATACTTTGATTCATAACAGCGAGATCAAGGAGATACTGCTTCAGCGCAACAACAACTACATCACCGCTGAAAAGGATAAAGATTACAATACTGAGTTGGTAGTTCCATCCCCGACGAAACGCTGAGCTCTGCGTTTCAGGCATACTCGATGATCATGAGCAATTTATTGTCACAACACTAGTTCAAGCGGCAGCATAGACGTTGGCCGCAATAGGCCAGTTGATGCAAATCAAATGACATAAAGAAACTTTAACAGAATTTCTAGATCCATTTCCAATCTTGCTAGTTTCCCATTGCTTACACAATTTCATGCGCCGGCAACCACGAGATCAGGTAAAAGGATCTAGAACGAGAATTAAAAGAGCTAACGAACGAAATAAAGGATTCGGCGCAATTTAATAACGCTCGTATACCAATTTAATAAGATGTACTAAAGGCATTAAGAGCTAGTTCCAGAGGCTAAGAGTATCGGAAGTGATATCTTGAGTCTACAAAAACAGGTATCTCACGGCGGACTTCCCTAACTTAAAGCAGGCTCTTAAGATGTGCGGTTTTCCTCTGACGGTCTTCTTAGTTTCATCCTTTATGTTAACTATTTGTTGGTTAATATTGATATTGAAGCTATACTAATCAGGCAAGATATAATCCTACAATTACAGCGGGGTCGTGGTAGTCATTGAGATCATCTTCTGCTCATTATGTAACATCTGGTACAATATTGCTACAGTTAGACATTAGTGTTTCTCTTTCTATATATGTGTAAGTAGAGTTGTTTATGAAGACGAATATCTTTAATATATTTCTGATTATATGATAAAATTGCTCTGCCGATATCTTCAAATTTTTTCAATAATCTATGAAAACTATCAAGCTCTTTTACCCTTTTCTCTGTTTCTATCTTAAATGATTCAGTGTCAATAGCACCATAAGCATTGTAGTATCCTCCTTCCTTTAGCGTCTTTGTTTCTTTATTACAAATTCCTAAACCTACTAACTTTTGCAGATCTGAAAACAGTACTTTTATCTCTGTCCACTTTTTTTGCGAGTTCTTCTAAAGTCGTAGATTTTTTATTTCTTATAAGAATGAATAGCAGGTCTAGTTCTAAGGGTGATAAATCATATAGATATATGAAAAGATCCTTAAGCGTAGAATTCATACGGGTAATGCTTTTGATAGGATATGATGGCAATACGTCTAATAATTAACCTAACGTCATTTATAGGTATTGTGTAGTTTTGGAGTGCAATGAG
This sequence comes from Candidatus Nitrosopolaris wilkensis, assembly GCA_003176995.1. Classification (GTDB taxonomy): domain Archaea; phylum Thermoproteota; class Nitrososphaeria; order Nitrososphaerales; family Nitrososphaeraceae; genus Nitrosopolaris; species Nitrosopolaris wilkesensis. The sequence goes on along the minus strand of QHBN01000200.1, from coordinate 5,663 downwards.
AGGTTTTGGGTTTATATGGCAAAACCTATTAATATGGCCATTTTCTTACTATTCATCATGCTATCACTAGAAGATCAGCGTAACGTGATATCTGCTCCTGAGGGAGGGGTATCAATAGCGGATCTTCTCAGCGCAATATGCGACGACAAATCTTTAGTTCTTTTCAATACTATTGCTATTTCAGGTGGAGATACTGATATTCTTATGACTAGACTAGGAGTTACTAGGAAGCAATTTTACTCCAGAATGTCTGCATTACTAAAAACTGGTTTGATAAGACGAAAGAACCGCCAGTACGAGATTACCTCACTTGGTAGGATAGTTTTTGATGCACAAATCATGGTTGGAAGGGCAGTTAACACATTTTGGAAACTCAAGGCTATTGATTCGTTGGAAACAGAACACAAGCTTCCAGTGGATGAACGTAATAAGATAATTAATACGTTGATAGACAATGAGGATATCATAAAGATCCTCGTGAACCGGTGTTGAACTCTTTAGATGAATAATATATCTCATAGTAGAACTGTTAATTTGGTAAAAACGGCAAAGACAGAAAGAAGCGCACTTTTGACCACGAGAAAGGCAGAATTGACATGAAAATATTGATAGCCGAGGATAACAGAGATATTGCATTCTTATACAGGGTTGCATTAGAAGCTAGAAACCATCACATAACAGTGACTGATAATGGTGAAGATTGTCTTACTATTTATCGACAAGAATTGAAAAATTTTGTTTCCAGAATTGAATCTATTGACAGCAATGAACAACATGTCTTTGACACGGTAATCTTAGATTTCAGAATGCCGAGGATAAACGGGATTGAAGTTGCTAGAGAAATAATCAAAATTAATCCCAAACAGAGGATAATTATTGCTTCAGCTTGTCCTAGAGAAACGATTTCGATTCTATGAAAGAGCTAGGGCATCTTGTAGAATTTGTGCAAAAGCCCACTAACCTAGACAAGTTAATAGATGTAATAGAGAAAGAGCAATGTTACTCCGGATTACAAAGGCTCAATCAAGATGCAGCTACACAAGAATTTAATCTTGTTACACATGAACAAATTAGAGATCTGCCTCCAATCATGTTAAGATCTAAGTATGGTTCAAAAATAATTGAAGGAAATGAATAGGTGATATTATAAATGCGATGTAAGAGCTGTAATGCAACACTACATTATCATACTGCTGGCATGACATGTCGGCAATGCGGCTTTAGAGTTGATCATGAATTGTTATTACAGGAGAAATGTGTATCGTGTGACCACTTCCTAGAAGAGTCTGAAAAGACAACAGGCATTTGTGTATTCTGTCAATACGATATAGTGAAAGGCAGTAAATGATAATTTCAAATTAAATAAATTCTGGGACTCGCCAAGTAGTTGTGTAATTACTATACAATATCTTTTCATAGTCAAACATCAGTTTCTCAATTTTATCCTGCCTTGGAAGTCCAGTTATATGATCAAAAACAACAATTTCCATTTGTTGCGATGCCTGCGTCTTTGTGTTGCTCCTCGTTTCAAATATAAAAGGGTCCTCCACTTACGAAATGACATCCAAATGAATCTTCCACCTAGGTTGCCTCTATTTAAGGGCTTTTACAATCATTTTTAGAATGTCGTTTCTAAAATGCTGCTAGATACTAATATCGTTGCTGTCAAGCTTGTCGTTGTTGGTGTCATATCTAAGTTCGACCAATATTTGTATTTTATTTATGATGTAACCTTCATTGCTTGAGCGATGCATCACAAGACAAACCAGCTTATCATTTGAAAGTATCGGAACTAGCATTAATTTGGCCTTCTAATGCAAGGAAACTACAGCTTCAGTTTTACCAAAGGCTTCATCCATTCTTTGAACCATACCAAAAATTACGATAGCCCAGCTTCCAGCTGTATTTTTGATATATTTGGTTATCTCATATTTTTTATTAAAAAATGAGTTCTTGGATGTTGCAGACGATAGCATGTTTTCCTCTCAGATCCATTATTGACACTGCTTCTATTCCGTCATCGAGACATAATATATCATTGCAGATACCTCCTAGTATTTCCAATTCCTGTGCTTCTTTTCATTTGATCTATGCTATTGCTTGAACATAAGTGAGTGGTTTCTAAATTGAAGGACTATTTTTGCATTCGTCTCGTAAACATCTGCAATCAGCACACTTATTTGCATGATGAATTGTGAGACGATAAATAATAAAAAGTTAATTTGTCGTCTATCGACAACTAATCATTATTATTCCTTATCCTAAACCGTTGAGGAGGTAAATTTCAACCATTTCCTCCATTAGCATTCCCACCTCTGCCCCCATTCCCGCCGTTACCGCCAACAGCGGTACCTCCGCTTCCAGCAATAGCTGAGCCCCCATTCCCGCCGTTACCGCCATTCCCTCCTATACCCCCATTAGCCGAGCCTCCATTTCCTCCATTAGCATTCCCACCTCTGCCTCCATTCCCGCCGTTACCGCCAGTAGCTGAGCCTCCATTTCCTCCGGATGATATACCGTTAGCACCGTTGCTTCCATTTTTGCCATTCACACTATGAGGTGTGCCTATCCCTGTCACATTCAGACTGTTAAATTTCGTCAGATTAGTGGGATTTGCTGCACAAGATATTTTAGCAGTTATTTTATTTTGTCCTTGTTTTACAGCAGCATAGTTGGGAGTAATACCATATCGCCACGTAGAATAATCAGTTGTTCCGCCATGCCCTGTTGCTACGGCTTTCTGATACGGTTTTACATCATTTAATAAGACTGAAACCGTACAATCAGTTCGTGTCTTGTCTGCTGGTGGTGGCGAAGATATTCCTGATACTATGATATTGATATCGACTGGGACTTGCTGGCCTTTGTGAGGAGACGTAATTTTTACTGAAGGTAGGTTTGTTGATGGTGAGAGCGATGATGATACAGCATAGGTAGAGCCAATAACGCACGATGAGCCTGAGGCGAGAACAGTTATCAGTCCAACAATGGCTATTACTCGTACTAGTACTGAGCGATCAAAATTCTTTGAATATTTTTCCATTCCCAAGATTGCACGTTATTACCTATAAATGGATATCCCAACATCCTATTGATCATATACTAGTACTCTTATAAGAATAAATTGTAATCTTTCTGTATGTGTAAGCAGCGTTCTTTGCGAAGACCAGAAAATTTATTTATGTTAGAATGATGAAATTGCTCTGCTGATGTCTTCAAATTTTCTTAATAACCTATGAAGAGTACTTTTTAGTTAGGATAATTTTGTTAATTCAGACCTGGATAATTACGGAGAGAAATACTAAGGTAAGAAAGCGACAGATGTTTTTAGCCTCGCACCACAATTTCGATTTGTAGTTTCATATTTAACATTAGGATGTCAAAAAATAAAGTGAAACCATTATGGGATTAGCGGTACTCTTATCAATGTATCCTGAAATTTGTTAATCATTGGTCGCTTAAATAAATGTGAATTTCGTACCTCATTCATTAGAATGGCCTTAATTTCCTGGTTGTCTATTAATACAGAAATAATCTTGGCCCTCTTTCCTCCTAAAGACATCTCCAGCGAATCGTTTCCCTTGAGTTTCCCATAATTATTGAGCGCATTTTCAATTTTTGTGTCGAGATTCATCTGAGCACTAGAAAATACCTTATCAAATGAAGTAAGCCCTTTTGCCTTTTCATTAATCCGGCTTTTAAGAGGCTGGACATCATTGAATAGTATTGTCTCCTTGTTAGCTTAAATTTAGTTATGATAATACCAGTATTGAACAATGATTATTTAATTGTACACTGGCCTTAAGGAAGAGTTATCCCCAGAGAATTTGGGGCCGTTTCACTCTATGCATATGCCTTTGTTCAGAAGAAAAAATATGGGGGATAGGTGTACGCCGCAACGTGTTTTTTGCACAAAATCTTTATGGTTTTACTCCAGCAATACCGCTTGTGTTAGAACTAGTACTGGCAGTAATCTGAAGGCACAAGTCACTGATTGGACAGTTTCTTCCAAGAGTGATACCTCCTGCCTTTTGATCATTTTTAGTAGGTTGTTCAATGGCTTGTTTTCTGTTGTCACCTGCACTTCCTCCACCCCGCTCCAATCCTACCTGTATTGGTAGTAGTTGTCTATTTTATTATGAGACGGCAGCAAAAAAGGCATAAAAATTATTTAGCAATCAAATAGAAGTCGATAGTAGCTAGTCTACAAATATGAAGTGGTACAAGTATGAAACGTGTATGTTATGAACTCAACATATGAAGAAAAAGTACTACTGTACCTAACAAAACGTTTAGTTAGAAATGCTTTATTAGAATAGTGATACTATAATTCTGAAAAGATTAAGTACAGGTTCTGGTGTCATGAAGAAGAGTACAGTCGTCAGCTAAATAAAAAAAAGATATCATTAGAGGAGAGACTTTTTCATCTTCATCCTCTAGGCGGGACTTGATATGTTGAAGGTGCTTGTGTTAGAGCAGCTAGTCTGACTCGTAGCGCTGCTGGGACCACCAGTGCCGCCAGGACCACCGGGGAGATTCCCTCCGTTGCCTCCACCACTGAAACCACCTGAAGCCCCGTTGGCGCCAGTACCACCGTCGTTGTTGGTGCCACCGCTACCGCCATTGCTAGGACCGCCAGTCCCTCCGTTGCCAGAACCCCCAGTGCCACCATTGGCGTTACCACCATTGGCATTAGATGTACTGGCACATTCTGCATTTTGGATATTCTTTAAGGAATTTGTTGGACGGTCTCCATGGCTGCCATTATGCCACTTTTTGTTGTACTGTTGGTGATCAGGATGTTGGTACCACCCTTGTCCTTGAGTTGTGTCATGAAAGTTTGCAAGAGACGATGATGTTGTTGCATGGCTGAAGCCAGTCAATAGTCCGGGTTTGTGAGAGGCGAATGCAAATGATGATGTTGCATGGCTGAGGCTAGTCAATAGCCCTTGTTTGTCAGCAGCAAATGCGAGAGGTATTGTATGGCTAAGCGGAATGAACGTCAGAAGTAATACCGCAGCCAACAACACTGCACTTGTCGCAGTTTTTTGATTGTCTGTTACCATACTTAGTAACCATACAATCGCTTTATATTTACTTTAATTACTATTTTAGAATAGTTGTGAAGCAGATACCTTTACTATGAAATAAATAGCTATTTTTGCGATACAATAGTACGCAGAAATATCTTCTTATACAAAACAAATTCAAATCATAATAAGAAGGGTTCTAGCCGAGTAGATAGTAACAATACTAATAATCCAATTTATTTAGTAAATATGTAGTGGAATCGAAAAATCATTTCCAGAAGAATATTGTTCTAGATCCTATCACACGACTAAATCTACATTGACGATATGAGTAATGTCAAATGTGAAATGCGAGCCAGACCGAGTCTTTCCTTGTTCTTGCATCTGTCTTTGAATTTTCTAAAGAATGAATTTAACAAATAGCGAAATCAAATAGGAACCACGAGCATGAATAAAATGAATAAAGAAAATAGATAAAGATTAATTCATTAATGACAAAAAAAGAAAAAAGGGATTTTTTGATTGTTTTGCTATCTAGTGTGTCTGTACTGAACCTGTAGCAGAGCTGCTTGCGTTACCGCCGGTCCCACCTGCTCCGCCTGGAGCAGTCCCGCCAGAGCCGCCGGTTGCGTT
>QHBN01000199.1 GCA_003176995.1 Candidatus Nitrosopolaris wilkensis | reverse complement strand
TGAATCAAAGTATCAATGATCTTGCTACGTTCGGCAGCTGGAAATTCACATGTTTCAATAGAGTCAATTGCCTGGAGTTTCGAAGAGTACTGAACAGCCTTTCCGATTAATTCTTGAGCTCCATAAACTATCCTACCAAATGAAGTAAGAAAATGCTTGCCGTTCTTTCGCCTTATGAGACCAGCATTTGTCAATTCAGACATTCTTGAGTAATACTGCTTTCTAGTGAGTTCTAATCTGGTTATTAGAATATCCGTATTTCCACAGGCTAAAGCAATGGTATTGAAGAGGGCCAGGGATTTGTCATCGCAAAGTGCGTTTAGAGTGTCAGAAACAGATAACATTTTCGGAGATATTCACCAGTACTAGGTTGTCGATTCCGTATAAAACCATTGGGGTCCTAATATAGTTGTAATCCAGCTGGTTTTGGCACAAAAATGACATCAGGGCAGTGTTAAACGTTGATTTGGATGTAAATTGCCAATATTGGGGAGGATCTTTGCGCGCGCAGTAAAGTGATCTCAAGTTTACTCCATTCGCTCCATAATTTTAGATTGTGTTGATTCTTGCATAATTTAACTCAGTCGTTGCAAATCAGTTGGTTGGACTGGGATCTTTCGTCCATGTTGCTCTAGATATGTATCAATGGTTTTTCTGCTAGTCTTCCAGACTCTTCCGCAGTTTACTGTATCAATTCCAAGAGAAAATCAACTATAACTTATAACTTTCTGTCTGCACAACATTTGGAACAACCATAATTCTTTCTTCTCCTAGTCGAAAGACAGAATAGTTATTTTTTATTGCGAGTGTTGAGTACAGACTGTCCACTAACTTTGTTCCTGCTCCTGGATCCTTTGATAATATGGGTGTTATTCTGACGATTAGTATTATGGGCTCTTTACCTGAAATAGTCTCCTTTAAGTACTGAAGTTGAGAATAACTGTAGATAGAAAGCGTTTTTATACATAGTTGTTCCTTTCCTGGAGATGCCGTTAGTCTCCTTGATGCAGATCCTGTCAGCTCTTGCTTTAGAATCCTATCTCACGACTCATAAGTTAATAATAATCACTAATAGTAAAATGTAACAAATGATTTCATAAGACAATCTGATAAATAATAATTGATAAAAATTATTGAATTAGGGCATTAACACAATATTTCTATGATGATATGACTAAAAGTTACACAGAATTGCAATTTTTGTGCTATTTTCGCCATCGGGTACGTAAATATAAATCGAGTTGCCGCTAGGAGAAATTAGCTACAAAATTGCGCTACTTGAATCTTGGTACCATCAAATTGTATATTAATTAGGCATAATTACTGATTATGGAGAAAGTTGACTCTAGTCGCAAAAAATTGTCATTCATCGATTTCTCATGCGATAAAAATGGGAGACGTGATCCATTAAGAATGGTTTATGTGTTAATGAGGTACACTGATGCAGAAAGGTTTATCATCCCCAAACGGAACGGCTTTAGTCGTTGCTGTAAACAGAAGTTTAATAAAATGGATACAGTTGTAAGTGCAGGACAAATACACAAGAAATACTATCACGAGGAATGTGCTAAACAACTACATATTGTATAATGAAGATTTGCAATTGCCGCTTTCAGAAATACTGGTTTGCAAAGGCCAAACCTTATCAAATCAGCTATTGGGGGCTAGTTCTTAAGTCCAGCGTGTTTGGGAAAAGCGTTGTAATGCTCATACTTTTTGTCACCAGGCATTTCTACAAGCTATACTTCTCAAGTACAACAGGCAATTGCACAATCCCAAACTCTACCTGGTGCATATCCCATTCCGTCGTTCAAAGCAATTATTGACAAGCATATTGGAAGCAGATGATGATTATGGGTTTGAATCCTCTTAGATTAAAAAAGACAATAAGATTAATTTCAATGACAATTCATGCTAGTTTACTATCGATAATAATTTCAACCGACGCGACCTAGTTTTTGCTGTATTTGTTGGTGTTGTTGTCCTAGTATTTGTATTATCATTTTTCTTTTTTTTATTTGCTGCTTTCTATAGGAAATAGACCTGGTCTTGCCCGTTAATCAAAACTTAAAAACCAGATCGTTTTTAAGGAGAAATTGGGGGGGTCAGAGTACGATAATATCCAGCACACGTATAGCTAAATCTATTGGATACGGTTCTTCTCCCATAGTTATTATAAGTTCTGCGATACTCGCGATAACGTCTTTTTTTTATGTCTATACCGTAGCATCTTATTTTAAGGCAGATATATATTTTTTTTACAATCGTGTTACATATAATACATTCTTTGACAAATACGTAATTAACAAGTACGATGATCATATAATAATAATAATAGCATGCGTAGTGCTCTGGCTGCTATTATCAGCGGCCAAGCATCGAGGTAGTTGGACGAGATTTGTCTTCTCTGCCACAATCCTTACTGGTCTAACGGTAACAGCAATCGTATCAACGAATCTTAATGTACTCCTAGATCTTGCCGCGTTACTGTCCATCCCTCTTGTTATATCATTTTTGATCTATGATAAGTTTGCATCCAGACGAAAGAAGTTTGGTAATACATGCAGAGGCTTGCTATTGTATATAAATTACCTGTCGATAATTGGTATCGCCATTGGTCTTGTCAGTCTTATTACGACAATCTTGGCACTGCAGCTATCCTCACAAACATATCTAATAACAATAATAACATCCGTACCAAATTATGCATACCAACTATTCGTCTTATTCTCTAGCTTTTCACCTATCCTCATATTTTTGTTAATCTTTTGTTTTCCCATAAAGTTATTGGTAAATGGACTGATGAAAAAAATACCCCAGATTGGAAACAGGACCAATAATTCATCTGTTACTAATGAAAAAATTAAAACAAGCACCAAATTCGTTTTTCTTTCACTATTTATGGTCTTGTCAATAGTCATAGCCTACATTCCGCATGAACCAGCAATCAACAAGAATAATCAGCAGGTAGGCGAGGATACTGCACGCTATGTCAATATGGTAAATAATTTGATGCAGTCGGCTGATCCTAAAATGTTCACTCAAAAGCTGTTTCATTCGATAGAGACTGGAGATAGACCACTCACACTGATTTTCTTATCCGTAGTGACCAAAATTTTTCCTCTTGATCTTTTACAGGCTATTGAATTTATGCCTATGATTTTGGGCCCTGCACTTGTTTTAGTTGTCTATTATTTGATGCGCGAATTAATTCCAAATAACGACACCGCAGCATTATTGGGATCGTTTTTGACCGCCGTATCATCCCAAATATTAATTAGCATATATGCAGGATTTTACGCAAATTGGTTAGCCCTAATACTGGGGTATTTATCATTTGTATTTCTTTTCAAATTTTTGAAAACACCAAGCAGAGTCAACATTATCATATATTTCATGATGGTGCTACTACTGCTGCTAAGTCATATCTACACCTGGACAGTATTAATGATTGTTGCTGGGATCTTTCTGGCAGTCATGTTCGGATTGAATTATTATCCAAGGAAAAGTACAATTTTACTTGTACTAGTTTTGTTCTCGACTGTTGTTATTGATGTTGTCAGAGCGATTATATCGCATACGTCTGCCGAAGGAATAAAATCCGATATTGCAATAGCGCATAAAGTAGGGGCTGGTACGAACCAGTTTGCTGCACGGTGGAGCAACTTAGTGTATGTTACGCAGGTTTATCTTGGCGGCCAACTAAGTAACTTTATAATTCTTGCTCTCGCGGTATACTGGGTTTTTCGTTCTAAGGTATTAGAAAAGTCAAGTATTTTCCTTATAGCGTTTCTATCTATAGGAATTGTTCCTCTTTTTGTTGGCGATGTAGAAGTACAGGCCAGGGTATTATACGACATTCCATTTCAAATTCCTGCTGGAATTGCTCTCGCTTACATAAGGAAGGACTTCAAAGGGACCATGTTATTGCTTCCTGCTGGCATCTGGCTTATCGGAATGTCGATTATAACTCTATCCAATCTTCTACCTTCTCAGTAGTTTCATTATTTTTATCTTGATTTTTATCTTTATCTTCTGGTCTGTCTGCCATCTTTGCAAACTCTGATATCCCATTTCAATTTCCGTTTGCAAATAGGTTTACATTTATAAGTAGACAGCGAAATGGAACTAGTGTATAGTATCGCTTGGCTGTATGTGGCCAGTATCCAAGTCTATTAGCGCCTTGAGCAACTTTACTTTATAATACTCCTAATAAGGCGTTAAAAGGAAATTACAGCGGAATTGTTAGGGCATTAACAAGTTCACGAGTCCCAAACGTACTAGATCAAATACCTACAATTTTCTCAAGATGTGAATATTCCTCTCGACTAACCCCGATGGAAACACGGCTTAGAATATCTCTCTGACCAAAGATAATGCTTAAGCTCCGACGAACGTTACAAACTATACAAAAGTGAAAAAAATTAGTTAGACCATACGCAGCGTCTGCCTACAAGTAATTTTGTCTACTCTGACCTGCTTTTAACGTACACAGCCATATGACCCGCTGCCTACGTTGCCGTTGCCGTTATTACAATTACCTGTGTTTCCATTTCCATTGTTGAGATTGCCAGTGTTGCCAGTCCCATGGTTGAAATTGCCTATGTTGCCCGTCCCAGTATTACCGTGGCCTATATTCGCAGGAGGATCTGTTGTCCCGGCGTTAGCATTTGCTGTATGGCTACTTGTTGGTGTTGGTGTTGGTGTTGATGTTGATGTTGATGTATGGCTACTTGTTGGTGTTGGTGTTGGTGTTGATGTTGATGTTGATGTATGGCTACTTGTTGATGTTGGTGTTGATGTTGGTGTTGATGTTGATGTATGGCTACTTGTTGGTGTTGGTGTTGGTGTTGATGTTGATGTATGGCTACTGCTCGAGTGTCCGCTGTTGCCTGTCAAAGCTGCCCTAGCATTCGCATTGGCATTATCATGCTGAGAAGGGCTTGCTTGGACAAAGAAACTCTGCAGCGGTAGCATGTATGAGGCAATTGTGCCTGCTGCTGCTACTATAATAATTATCTGCTTATATCTACTGATTGTTTCTCTATATGACAAGTCTAGTCTTTAGTCATTGCGAGGGCATCACTATAAAAGCATTTCAGAAGGTTATTCCGGTACTATTTTCACAGCTTATTAGAAAATTTTCTAATTGAGCGTGATTCTTGCGAATTTAGACATTTTTGACCTAAATATGTAACAAGCTGCCTACTTTTACATATATGAGCCACCGCAACCGCACCTCGATGCCGCTGGGATTAGCTCTCATTCGCCATTAAAGCTTGTAATAGGGCTCGCGGTACTCATGACATGACTACATTTATTCGAGGCACATACGTATGCCAGGACACAAATTCTAGTTCCGTTCCGAATTATCTTGGAAACATAATTTAATTTCTATCGTCAATATCAATTTTTGGTTGGCTAAAATTTTCGTTTGTACAAACAGCAAAAGTGGGCAGTTAAGAATTGCTTCCACATGCAAATATACTTGATAGCATAACATCTGAGGTATTTCCATGAAGATAGTATCGGTGGTAGGGGCCAGGCCAAATTTTATCAAATTAGCAGCTGTTCATGGTGCGATCAGCAGTATTTCAGATCATAGCATAATACATACCGGTCAACATTATGATTATAGATTATCTCAGATATTTTTTAAAGAATTTAATTTACCGAAGCCTGATTTCAATTTAGGAGTTGGTTCTGGAGCACCAGGTTATCAAATGGGCGAGATGCTTAAGCGATTTCAAAAAATACTTGACAGGGACAACAAATTCGACATAGTCTTAGTTTATGGTGATACAAATTCAACTTTTGCAGGTGCTTTTTGTGCTACAAGGTCAGGAATAAAAGTTGCTCACGTAGAAGCAGGATTGCGAAGCTTCGATAGACGCATGCCAGAAGAAACAAACAGAATATTGACCGATCATTTGAGCGACTATCTGTTTGCTCCTACAGCTGCTGCACTTAAGAATCTAAAAAGAGAACACGTGACTGGGAGAGTAATTCATACTGGAGATGTATCAGTTGAAATAGTCAGACATGCAGTCAAGAAGCTCCTACCCTCGTCCCAGATACTTAGGAGCCTGCAACTTGACAAACATCATAATAATACTAATCCGTATATTCTCATGACTATACATAGAGCTGAGAATACTAGTTCGGAGGAGGGCATGATCTCGCTGATCCGCGCATGTGAAATTCTTGCATATAATACAAGGGATCTCAAAATAATATTTCCAATTCATCCAAGGACAGCCAATTTTCTCAAACATATGAAGTTGTATAGAAGATTTAAAAAATGTAAAAATGTACACCTAATCAATCCAGTAGGGTATATTGACTTCATCGCACTGATGAAGAACGCTAAAAAGATTGTGACTGATTCAGGAGGAGTGCAGAAGGAGTCTTACTTACTGGGGATCCCCTGCATAACAGTTAGAAAGAGTACTGAATGGGTTGAAACTGTTGAAGCAGGTGGGAATATTCTCACAGATACCAATACTCATAAGATTGTGAAAGCCGTTAAAGATTGGAATCCTCCATCACGAGCTTTCAGTAAGAGGAGCGTAATTTTCGGTAATGGCAGAACTTCAGAGAAAATCAAAAATTCATTAATGCAATAGCTTCGATATTATTCGAATTATAAAACCGTATCAGGTTAGAGCTCGTCACAGATGAGATGGCTGTAGTTTGGTAAGGCTAACTATCTAGATGAATCATCGAGATAAGGATCGCGTCTGTCCTGCGGTTGAAATTTGGAATCGTATGTACGCATAATATGCCAAGGTCAACGAAAGAAGCATCTAATGTACTTTCTTGAGTAGAAGCTTGGAAAAATAAAGCCCGTTAGGATTAGCGATCATCGGCCACAAAAGGGTAAACTAGGGAGTATATAAAGGCGAGAGTAACTACAACATACTTTTATCCGAGACTAATTCTCATACACTTGTCTATGATACCAATTAATCTGCCTTGGATTGGTGAGGAAGAAAAGCGCGAAGTATTGAGTGTTTTAGCTGAAAATACTCTTACATCCGCATCAAAAGATGGTGGGAAACGAGTTCAGGCTCTTGAGCGTCTTCTGAAAGATTATCTTAAAATCCGAAACGTAGTAAGTGTCAATTCTGGAACCGCTGCGTTGTATTCTGCATTGCTTGCCCTGGGGATTGGTCAAGATGATGAAGTACTTCTGCCGTCATTCACATTTGTTGCAACCGCAAATTCTGTAGTCGCTGCCGGTGCAAAGCCTGTGTTCGTAGACATCAACAGAGAAGACTATACTATTGATATCACCGATCTGAAGACAAAAATTACAAAAAAATCAAAGGCTATCATACCAGTGCATCTCTATGGTCATCCGGCTGATATGGATGAAATTTCGGAGATTGCTTGTGCACACTCACTAGATATAATCGAAGATGCTTGTCAATCGCTTGGATCTCTGTATAAAAACACACAAACAGGAACACTCGGAAAACTGGGCTGCTTTAGCTTTTATGCGAGCAAAGTATTGACTGCTGGCGAAGGGGGTGCAGTAGCAACTAATGATGATAACTTGGCAAATAAGATAAAGATGATTAGGAACCACGGAATGGTCGAAGGCTATGACACACGTGTTTTAGGCCTCAACATGAGGCTCCCAGAATTGAGTGCTGCTGTCGCAAAAGCGCAAATGGATAAATTACAAAAGTTGCTGGATCTCCGGAGAAGGAACGCTAACGTGTTGACAGGCTTACTCCTTCCTTTGACAAAGGAGAGGAGAATAAATATTCCACAGGAAACCGCGAAAAAAAAATTTAACTGGTATCTGTACACGGTCGCTTTTCAAAAGGACTACCTTCGAGAGAAGGTCCAACGGGCTCTGGCAAGTGATAAAATTGGTGCCACGGTATATTATAATCCACCGGTGCACAAAACCCCCTACTATCAGAAGATTGCTTCAACGAAGAGTCTTCCTAACACGGATTGGGCGAGCGAACATGTTCTCTCACTACCTGTCCATTCTTTTGTAGGCGCGGAAGATTTGGAGCGTATTGCAACTAGCATTGAAAAAGCGATTTGAGCTGAACATGTATGCTTTTTATGCGTTGATGAGCGACAAGACCACTCCTGTTGACCAGTGGATGAATTGGTCAACAAAATGGTGGCTTTGTTTTCGAATGTATCACTCTGTTTCAACACTAACGTTACATGCAGCTCTTAGGTAACAGGCTTGTACTCCTCGGTATTCCACGCCATAATTGTTTTTGTAGTTCGAAAGAGAACGCGTACAGAATCACGCTTTGGTTATATATCTAGACTAGGGGCATTGTTATCATTAGAAGTATGAACATAGTCAACTTTGTAGGGACCAGACCTGAAATTATAAAGATACAACCAGTAATGAAAGATCTTGAAAAGAGGGGACACGAACTTAATTTTGTTCATACTGGTCAACACTACGACTTTAACATGTCTGATATTTTTATTCATGATTTGGAACTTACAAAACCAAAGTATTTCCTTAACGCTAAATCACAATCTCAGGGCGTTCAGACAGCTCGGATTATTGCTAGATCCGAGAGAATTCTAACAATTGAAAAACCAGATCTTGTCATCGTCACTGGCGACACAAATTCGGCTCTCGGAGCTGCGATTGCATCTTCAAAGCTGGGTATTAAGGTAGCGCATGTTGAGGCCGGATGTAGATCTTTTGATAAATCAATGGCAGAAGAAATAAACAGGACATTAATTTCACATGTTGCGGACGTACACTTTGCGCCTACATACAATTGCAAGAAAAATCTCTTAAGAGAAGGTATATCCTCTTCCCAAATTTTCTTGACTGGACACCCATTAGTTGATCTGATTCACCATGTGAGCAACCGAATTACAAAAAGCAGTCTAGATGGATTACTAGATTCTGGGCAAAAACACTACGTTCTCGTGACTTTGCACAGGCGTGAGAACGTCACCGACAAGGTTAGAATTACCGATATCTTAACTGCACTTGATAGGCTTTCACAAAAAATCCCTGTGATATTCCCTTGCCATCCTCATACTAAGAGGCAGATTACAAAGTTTGCAATTAATAAATATTTGAAAAACCTCAAGGTGATCGAACCTGTCGGCTATCTTCAATCATTGAGCCTCATTAAATATGCCAGATTTGTAATGACCGATTCGGGAGGAATACAGCAAGAGGCAGCTCTTTTATGTACACCTTGTATAACGCTTAGGGGGGTGACAGAATGGATTGAAACTGTAAATGCAGGTGTGAATTTTTTAGCAGGATCCAAATTAAGGAGAATTATCAGTACGGTGCACCACCTTGAAAGAGATTATCATGATATTAAACCCAGGTTGAAATTGGCCCGAAATTTGTTCGGTGAAAGCGGTGCGTCTAGACGAATAACTCACGTTATCGAAAATATCTTCTTGTAGTAAGTAACTCTGCCAGCGATCATCGCGGCACTAGCTGCTTTAAAGATTATATAAACCCATGTCAACGACAATGAACTGGATTTACTTATGTGGTGATATAGGAAAAGATATTCATAATCAAGTCTATCGTAGCCAATCTCTGCTAGAGCCAAGCTTGCATTCCTGATCTACTTTGCTTTTCTTCTATTAAGGTATCAAAGCAGGATGAGAAGGAATTGTAACTTTTTTTGAACTGCTATTAATAGTGGCTTGTGTCGGAGCTGGTGTCTTTACTGCGACACTGACAGAAGGCTTTGTGGGAATAGCACTATATAGCAAAACTTTGTGGCTATTTGGTATATATACTTTGGCCAATCCAAAAGATGTTGCCCCAGCACTGTTAATTACAGTCTTTGTTTGGCCGAATAGTATCGAAAGAGTATTATCGTGTAGATTAACTAAGTACGTGTTTCTAACAGTTGAGGGACCAAAGGCAGCCACAACCGGATATTTGGTTACCGTAGCAGGATTGCCGATCACAGTCTTTGTTTGGCCGGAAAGTATCGAAAGAGTATTATCGTGTACATTAAAAACATATGTTCTATTATTTCTGTCAACAATCAAAGATTGTAGCGCGTCTTTTTTATCCGTGAAATTTGGAGAATCCGCTCTAGCTGTGCTTATTACAACTACTTGAGCGATTGCCGTTGAAGTAATTGTAGAGAAAATGAAAATAACAAATAGTAATAAAAAATTAACACTCCGTCTCATACCTCTTCTATTTTTTGAAAACAAACCGCTAGCATAATTGTTCGCTGTAACCATTAAAGATCCTTTATCCGCCCCTTTAGTAGTGCCGTGATTGTGTAGAGGATGGCGCCCGTAGCCAGTAATACTATTCCCACTACTCCAAAACCTACAGATGACACTATGTATTCGACAGATGAGTGCCTGTGGCTACCATACACCATCATTCCATAATTCAATAATGCTACAGCTGTTATCAGAAATACAATCCCTGGCAATCCATAGAATGCCAATGGATGCCTTAAAGAAATAAACTGTATTATGCTATATAATACTCCAGCTCCATGGGAAACAGGATTATGGGTAGAAGGTTCTTCAACATCATAATTAATCGAGACTGGCACTTCTTTTATCGCTAGATTTTTTTCCCTCGCTCTCAATATTATTTCAGTAGAGACGGCCATGCCATCTTCAAACAAGCTTATTTTTGATAACGCATTTTTACTATATCCTCTGAAGCCACTCTGAGCATCTGTGATCCCGTTATAGGATGCGGCCTCAGTGAATCTGGTTATAGTTTTAATACCTAGGTTGCGGTAGGACGGTATCTTTAGCTGGCTGCTGTTATTGTTCCCCAAGAACCTAGAACCAACGACTATGTCATATCCTTCGTTCGATATGGGCTCTAGGATTCGCGGAATCTCGACAGGATCATGTTGACCATCCGAGTCTATCGTTACCATAACATCGGCATCCTTTTCCAATGCCGCCTCGAAAAGTCTTGTAATTGCAACTCCATATCCTCTATTTTTTCTACTTCGTATAACAATAGCCCCAGCATCCTTTGCGACTTCGGCTGTATTATCTGTAGAACCGTCGTCATATACTATTACTTCAGAAGCGTAATTTGCAGCCTTTTTTACAATGGTAGATATACTCATGACTTCATTGTAAGCTGGAATGCACACTAAAATTCGAGGGATACGCACCAAATCTGGCATTCTATACAATTGTAGACAATTACATCTATAAATCACTTTCTAGCGGAAAATTATGATATGTGGTCCACGCAGCCGAAAAGCTAAGTTCTTTACCTCAGTTAGGTGGACTATTATGTATAGCAGAAAGAATTTCAAAAGCCGCAAAGAAAGATGGAGCACTTGTATCAATAGAAAGTGCTATCCCTAAGGGAACGTCAGCGAGAGTATTTGAAATACTCATCACAGACTACATGTTGTTCATGCACCTCATAGATGGTACGCATTAAAAGAAAGAGAGGATGGTGTAAATCAGTTACGCGTAATAGGAGGAGTATGGTATTGTTGGACTTAGAGCAGGTATGCAGTTTTATGGTAGTGGTAGTGGTGGTGCTGGTGGTAGATTTTTCGGGCGGGAAGAAGAACAAACCCATTCTGCCACATCTACTTTGTACAGAAGTCCAGGCATTCCTATGTATTCAGTATCGAAGGTAGAAATAGTCAAAAACTAAAATTACTGAAAACGCATATAGATATCTACAAATAGCATTTGCTGAAGACCTTTACCTATATTGTCCGGCAAATAACATAAACTTTCCAGAACTAAGATGCTCTAATTACTAAATGGAACATTCACATCTTAGAACTAAGGGAAGGAATAGGGGGACATTGTCTTCCGATGGACATCAAAATGTTTTTACAATCGTCAAATCCAAGAGAAAATAAGATATTAACGGACGCTATGGAAATAGACGAGGATTATCGGAGATTTAGAGACAGACTAGTAAGAATATGCGGGCGGAAAGAGATTATCAAGCTCAGACATGAACAATGGAATAGCTCGAGTGTTGTCTATATTGCCTTAGTCTAACTGTAAGATGAATAGGTAAGATCAATAATTGAATATGAAAAACTAATAATGCTCGCTGGATTCAGCTAAGCTCGGCTATTGATTAGAATGGCATACATCGGAACTGATACACCGTCTCGCCAGGCTCGGACTCGACTTAAGATGCTACGAGGAGGTGAATGGATAAAATGAGCAAAAATAAAAATAAATTCGCACGCATCATGGGCAATTCCATTATTGATTCTAGTTCTAGAATAAAGACACCAACATCAGCTTCATACGACACCATAGTAGTATTAGCAGCAACAATTACGATATTACTATCGGGTGCGGAAGCGGCGTAAACGTCTGTGGCTAGCAATTACAAAGTGCGTATACAAAAAAGGTATATTTTTTAATGTTCCTGCATGCACTAGTTCGTCTCGAATCTCATACCAGAGCATGCATACTTTGGCATCGAACTTGTCCAATTACACACCGGTATGTCGGTCATCGATCGTTGTCCCCGATCCTCCGTTCTAGGTAATTATAAAAGGAAATTGCTAAATTATAGTAACTTCTGCGTAGAAATATATTAAAATCACAAGAAAGTTATTGCATATTCAAGTAAAACACAATCCCTTCGTTTAAAAGACAACATCTGAGGTAGTTTGGAATATTAGAATCTCCTGATTTCTTGAATTACTCGACGTCTGGTAATTTCTGAAAAATATCCCAAAAATAAAAATAACGGTCTCATAATTACATTAAACGGGCATTTGAAATTATCAGATTATAGGTTCGGTGCTTCAGAGGGATATTATGAGCGCTGCAAAATAGTATGTGAGGCAAGAAATAGAGATAGAAAAACCACTTTAGATACAAATCAACATATTTTCAGATCATTTGGGGTTATTTTTTGACATCTATTGATGCATACGTTGAAGAATCGTTACCTGTCCACAGTATCAAGGCATCTAGAATCTCAGTGAGAGAATGTGACACATCATTCTTTGGGCAGAACAGTATTAGAGAATTAGCTATAAGCTTGCGGCAGCACGGCTTATTGCATCCAATAATCGTAAGACCTATCGAAGATGGTTTTGGGATAGTGGCAGGAAATAGAAGATTTGAAGCCTGCAGACTTTTGCGGTGGAAGTATATTCCAGCCAAAGTTAGAGTTATCTGAAAAAGATGCTTTTGAGATACAACTCATTGAAAATATACAAAGAATGACGATGAATCCGATAGAAGAAGCAAGCGCCTTCAAAAAGTACACGATGGAATTTGGATGGGGAGGAGAATCTGAGCTAGCAGAAATACGAATGACCTTACCACCTATAATTTGATATTTGATCAGGTATGCCTTATTGCCCAACTTCAAGTCAAGAGTACTGTTCATACAGGTGTTGCATCCCCCGCTCGCTTTGTTCCCAGCTGTTTGATTATTTTTCGACTTCTGCAGCTGAGGTTTTGTTATATCGTAATTTTCCCACCTATCATGAAATGCTTTAAAGATTTCATTTTGTGATATTATATAGTATCCGAACGAATCGATATGCATATGATGATATTGAATGGGTGCAGGCCTTTCGAATGTATCATAATTGGAATATGCGTTGTTTGTTATAGCGAGGCAGGTTTCTATCCAAAGCAAGAACTCCTTTATCGGAGATATTTGGCCTCAGAACCGTGCGTATAGTTGTAGTAGTCATATATGCCGAGAAGAGGATACCTCATGCCATTGAGGACTCGTGATTCTTTGCCTCCTTTTCCAGCATATTCTTCATACCAACCATTAAAAGGAGCCTTGTAAGTTACACCTACTATACTAGACTTTTTGACTTCTATAAAAAATGAATTTAATAACATTCTAGCGGTGTCGAGATATTTCTTCTGACCAGTCACCCTTTATGTGTCGGCTAGAGATTGTATTCCTTGACCCTGAGCCATACCTGAATGCCGAGGAGATGTCATATTGTATGGAGGATATGGAAACCTATACTCCAAAATAGAATAATTTCCCCCGGATACTTCATTTTCTACTAGCCAATTCGCAATACTAATCGTTAAATGACTTGCGGTTGCATTACGAGTCTTCATGAACGTAACAATAAAGCGCTTTTTGACTGATAGTCACAGATGTAAATTCCATGTATGATTGCATAGTTTACATAGGAATAGAGGAATTATCTAGTGTGATCTTTCCAACAGTTGTATTTGCAAGTCTGTTGGTGCTGGGTAACTGTGTTAGCTTAAAAACACACGTGCAGATGGTGTTAATGTAAAAAGGCTTATCAAATTCTGCCAGAGCTAAGCTAGATGCGTGAGTTATAAGATAAAATCATCATAATAAAAAATACTGATTTCTTTTTTACCATATGTGTTTCTTCGCCCGAGCCTCCGAGAATCCAACTATCATTAACCAGTAAAACATACAATGTGGGTTATTATTAATTTGCCATAATATGAGCATATAACTAAGGATAGTTACCGTTTTATAATAAGAATCGTGCTTTCGCACATTTTGAAACTTTTGAAGGAATCTTTCAACAAGCCTTGAACAACTCTACCCGTGAAGGTAAGCATACAGCTTTCTTTGGTGTTTTTATATTATCTATTCCTTGTTCTCCCACTGGGGCTTACTAGAAATCAGGTTTTCCGTGAATTAAACCACAATACAATACTGCTAAAGTAGACTTGATGTCAATCGTTCATACGGTTTTACTTTCTGTAAAATTTGATCGTTTACATATCATCAATTCTGTACTAGGGCTTTCCCTCAGAAGAGAGACCAACAAACGTTCTAGAGGGTATAGGATACCGCCAATTACCAATCCCCTCCTCTCGTCAGAGTGTACTAATGAAGTAATAATCGCCCAAAACATTTTTGTCATGCGTCGTGTTGTATCTACAGGCGTATTCATCAAAACAAAAACGGGGCATCGTTCAACTATTTCAAATTCGCTTTGAATTAAGATTTTCTCTATGAACTGTAATGATCTGCTAACCTGAGGACCATACCTTATTGTGTCTCCATGCAAAAAATTATCTGAAAAAATGAAGATCCCATTTGGTTTTAACAGCGAATAAATATTCTTAATAGCCGTCTCATATCTTTTATCATCGATAATATGGAATAAAACATCAAAGGCAGAAATAATATCGTACCTTCGATCGCGAATGTAGGTAAGATTAGCATCTCCGATATCAACCTCGAAGAACTCTTCACTACAATACTTTCGTTTCAAATTTTCTACTGCCATGCTTGTTATATCGATCCCAACTATCCCTTTTGCGCCCAGCTTTTTCCATATATCAATATAAAAGCCTATCCCAGAACCAATATCCAAGACATCAGCAGTGTTAAAGTCAATACGTACAGATTTCATTTTACGAAGTAATACTGTTTTTCTTATTTTATACATCCAATTGTTATAGTGCCTTCCGAGGCCTATCCAGCCTGTCCCTTGAAGTCCAAAGTTTTCCTTGAGTCTGCTTTCCCTGTAACTTTTGGCATTAAAGTCTGCCAAACTATTTAGCATGATTATTTACATGTGTATAATCCTTCCTTATTTTCATGACCAGTGTGATCAGAAATATGGCTGGTAGTCTGAAACTAGCTGTTCGATAGCAACTTGTGGCGGTTTCGTGGTAGTATTGTAACGTTTCATTTTATTCTAGTATACCATCGTTTCATAGCGGTCCACTGAATACAAGTCAAAGCATTAAAAAAAGTTATAAATATAGAACATAATGTAAACTTGAGGCTAGTCAGATATAGTCTGATCTGGAAGGAGTAATAATTTGGTCAAATGAGAATTGGTTTACAGAACAGTGAATCGTGTCTGGGTACAAAAAGATAGGAGTTGCTTGAAATAATTTCAGCGGCAGCTATATGCATAATCACCATGGATACCAATCCCATGTGTAATGATGATGTTGCCAGCTTGGTGCTCAGATGCCTCACCTGAATTTGCTACAGTTCATAATGATTCCTTACCTCCTATGACAGTAAATAAAAATGAGATTGCCTCGTTTCCTGAATCAGAAAATAAAGAAGCTGGTAAAGGAGCGCAATTAATAGTTCACGAACGTTTCGAGAGAGAAGATACCTAAAGACTTTATAAATCGATTAAAAAGGGATGATTCTTTGACCGGCATCTATCGTGACGTTACAATCTCCGGAGTCTAAGCTGCTAAACAGTCGTTTAATATGAAAGTTTACGCAAGAGGACTGGTTCTTGAACACCTTGACAAAACGCATTTGGCGTTGCGATTTAATCTATCGGAAAGGTTTGAACGACGATATTGTTAGCTGCTCTACATAAGCCAAATAAACAAATGAACATCCGATTTTTATATCAACATAGACCACACTCTTAGACTTATAGGTAGTACATCAATAGAGTAGTACTAAACCTAGAACTAGGCAGTAACCACGTTTAACATCTGACCAGAAGTTATCAGATAGAAGACATCAAGAATAATGAGTTAGAGAGAGTTAATTAATCAATACTGACCAATACTACGAATCATGAGGATTTTACATGTGGAAGATGCTGCAGGAGTAGCGTATATCCTTGCAAAATATCAGCAACGTCAAGGGCATGAATCAAAAGTAATCAAATATATTGATCTTGACAAGTATGGGATTGCCAAATTCTACCAAGATTATGCCTTCAGTGTGAGGGTTGAAGAATTTGCTAAAACCTGCGCAAGAGAGGCAGAAGCAGTGGACGTTGTCCATATTCATAGCGCTATTGCTGTCTTGTTCATGCTTCGGAAGAAATTTGGTAGATCAAAGAAGCTCATTCTGCATTACCATGGCACTGACATAAGGGGATTAAGTAGGTTCAAAGGATGGAGGGTAAGACCGCTATCGTCTCAAAGATTGTCCAACCTCGCGGATGTAGTTATTAATCCAAGAAGTGTAGTTTCCAGAATTGTGGGCTTTGCACTATCTACCAAACAAGTACATTTTCTAGTCCAAAAGCTGGCTGATGCGGTTCTTGTGTCTACGCCTGACCTACTGCAACTAGTCTCTAAAGCTGTATATCTTCCAAATCCTGTTGATATAGATCATTTCACACCTATATCAACTGCCAAGAATGAACAAAAAGAGGCCCTAACTATGGACACAGAAGCTATTGATATACGACAGGCGTTACATCATTGCAAAGAGCATAATGTCGACCTAGATATCGAAGTGTATGATAGGGCGAAGAGTCCAATAATGTATTCACATATGCCCGCATTTTTAAGAAGGTATAAAATATACGTTGATATTAGATTCGTAAATCAAAAAATTCTGGAGAACCTCAGTAAGACAGCATTGGAATCACTTGCATGCGGTTTGACAGTTTTAGACTATCAGTTGAAATTCCGACAACGATTGCCAACGGAACATGAGCCTATGAATGTGGTTTCTCAACTTTTGACTATTTACTCAAAATAATAAGAATATTAAAACCTGTATTTCTCATCTTCAACCAGTTTTTGGAGTAGAAGGCCGAAAATCAACATTAGATAACCGAGTGTTAATACAGATCGAACTTAGTAATGGAATTGAGTATTAAAACACTAATATGTCCATTCATGGCACGATGTTTCAAATAATAAAGTTACTTGCATCAAAATAAATGGTGCAGTTACCTCTCAGTCAGCTCTTTCATTCCATTTTATTAGTGAATCAGGTACCTTCTGTTTAATATATTTATTAGTATAATATTTCCAACTTGATATGAGAGAAGATACTTCGGAACTTTTCTTGATTTTCATTAAAATCAGTTCACTTTTTAATTTCTGGATGTGTTCTTTTTGACTTATGTATCCAATGAAACTAACAGGATCATTGATAAAATATGAATTTCCGAATCTCGCTAACTCTTGCTTTCTCCATCTGGATCGATGTGATTCATAAACATTGCCAAAAGCCTCTTTTTGAACGGTCGGTTTCCTAGGGGTAGAAATTAGTATGCCTATATTTTTTTCCAACAGTTTCGTCATGAGTGATTCTCCTTCCAGCTTGCTAAAATGCTCCAAGACATCAATAAGCAAAACTAAATCATACTTGAAATCTATTTGACTAACTAATTTTATTATATCACCAATGTAGATATGGTCGTACACATACTTATGCAGAGGCGTTATATAATTCTCGAAAACTTCAACACCATCTATTCTTCTCAAGCGTTCGTAATAGTTCTGCCTTCCATCCCACAGTTCCAAGTATTCACGACATAGCACTCCATATTTTCCATAGCCAGCCCCAATATCTAATACTGACTTGGGCTTTAGCGCCATTATCAAGTCCATAATCTTAGATATATGGTAATGCTGGCTAGAGGGCATCTAGCATGATAATGGATAAAGGATATTAATGAAGTTAGCTTGTAGCCCAATTCCCGGATGGAAACTTTCCATAGCATCTAGCATTGGTTTTTGGCTAATGGCTTGCTGGTTACAAGCTGATGAATTTATTGTACAACATTACTATTAGTCCAGCTTCAACTTTCTGTGAGGAGGATTTCCTTGAAAGCAGGTCCTCACCCAGAGTGCTGAAGAGAAAAAACACTATTTCAGCAATCCATCTTCCGACCGCACCCTTAATCCTTTTCAATCCTTCGTATCCTAGTTTCTTCCCTTATCCCTTCTCAAGTGGCATCCATCTGATCTTGTAGACGCATTATTTCTTATCTCAACGGCTGGTTCAATATACAGCGTATCTAGTAAATTAAAATTTCCTCTATTATTATGCGCTTTATCTTTTTTCGATGTCATAATTTTCTGCTGCTTCTCTTTAGGATAAAATCTTTTGGCGTCATATACATTTCCCTTAGTTATTCTAAAAGAAACTACTCTCTTGGATTTTGCATCAACATCGATATGCAGTTTAACGAACTCCTTTTTCTTTCGTATCCATTT
>QHBN01000198.1 GCA_003176995.1 Candidatus Nitrosopolaris wilkensis | reverse complement strand
TCAGTCGAATTCCAACTAATGGTGAAAGCAAACGAAATTCAGATTATGAAGGAAAAGCATGAACACGAGCTAAAAACTATTCGTGAAGAAATGAGTCAGCAGTTCAACCAGATTATATCAATGATACAGCAGAATCCAAAACTAGCCCAAATTAAGCCTGGAGTGTTAACTAAGAAGGAAATAAACTGAGCTGGACTCGACCAAGAATGACCACTGATCAGTCCATGACTATTATTTCTTATACAATTACGTCTTGAATTCTTTGTTCACGATAACATGGGATAATCAGCTAACTAAAATAAAGCGATGGAAACATGCGTGGGAAATCAACGTCGTCCATGCCAAGAGCACCTTCGATGTTCTCGTTTTCACGTTCTAAATATTCCTTCATCACTTGAAGATTATTCTTCTGATATTGTATTAGTTTCTCCAAAGATAAATGAGTTAAAAATTCATCTAAATCCTCTAAATCCTCATACTCCAGTCCAGCTAATCTACTTGCAGCTATAAAGTAAAATGTTATTTCTTCCGAGTAACGTTTTGTTACCCAATACTCCAAGAACCCATCATCTGCAGTATGTATCTGAAATCGTAACTCTTGAGCTATGTTTTTGAGCAATTCGACTTGAAATTTCTTCTGAACTTTACCACGAAGTGCTAACGTCTCGTACGCGTTTTTAAACTCGTCGTAATACATCAGAAAAGGGAAGTATCTCAAATGATGTTCTGATAGATTTTGTAATACCTTTTCTATTCGTTTGTTATGGATCTTGTGATCTTCTTGCTGTAATTCGATCTCTCCCAAAATGTACAATATGAATCCTCTAATATTCAAGCTATATCTCCAATTTCTTCTGTCGCTTTCCATCCTTGAAATCTCTACAGTAGTTGGCCAATCATCATGTTTCGGAGCTATTTTTCCCTCATAGTCTTTTACCCTAAGCGTTTTAGCTTGCTCCCGCTTCTCTGAGACCAGATTTTCTATTTTCTCATCTAATGTCGTGCTGATATACGAAAAGTATGACGTGGAGTCAATTCCAAAGACAGGGTTAACTGTTCCAGAGTACTTTGCGGACATGTTATCGACAATAGCTATAGACGAGATTGTGAGATATTTGACAAACGATACAAATCCACAAGCAATAGATAACCTAATCATTTTGGACACGGATCAAACGATCATCTCAAAACACAAGATAATGCAACATCCGAATTGTGCGATTTGTAAAAAGTATAATGTTATCCAAAGGAATGAAAAGCAAAAACAAGCATTATGGTTAAAAAAACCCCTTGTCGTGTATCCAAACGCTAAACACGAAACTTTAGAAAAATTAAGAGAACTAGTTGATGAGAAGACAGGATTGATAGTCAATACCGAAAAAATCTTTGAAGAAGATAAGAACAAGCTTGGTACGCAAAATCACTTTTTTTCATCATGCAAATCTTTAGTCCAAGAAAGGATCAATTTTCTTCGTTTCATCAGGGTAGGTATAAACGGTCTCTAGATAATATGGACGACTACGGCAAGAATACTTTACTACAGCCAATTTACTGCTCAGGTTCTGGATTCTCTTATTCTGATGCAGAGCTTCATGCCTTAATGGAATCCGTCGAACGCTACTCTAATATGACAATAGACAAGTCATCACTTCTTTATGCATCATTTAAAGATACTACTAATGAAGTAGTTAATCCTAAAGATTTAATTCTTTATTCGGAAAAGCAATACCAGAGATCTGGCTTCAAATATTCTAGATTTTCTAATGAATCAGTAATTCCTTGGGTTTATGGATACGATCTCTTTAATGGCAAAAGAGTACTGATCCCTGCTGATTTTGTCTATTATCCTCCTATGAGGGAGAATCCTTTAGTGCAAGAGACTTCGAACGGAGCAGCAGCGCACATAAACATTGTGGATGCAATTTTAAACGGCCTATATGAAGTGGTTGAAAGAGACGCATTTTTGATTATGTGGCTAAGCAAAATTTCAAGGCCAGTGGTAGATATTTCTAATTGTTATGATATTGATTCTTCGTTCATGGAACTAATCAAATTTATTAATAATAGCCATGGAATGGAAGTAAAGATAGTTGATTTAACAAACGATGTAGAAATACCAGTATTTTTGGCAGCATGTTATAATAGGAATGACAGATATCCTGGCTTAATAGTCGGACTAGGATGCCACTTTAATCCGAAAACAGCAATACAAAAGGCATTATTTGAAATGGAACTAATGTTACGAGAATTTTTGGAAAGCCCAAATAAGAGAAATATTTCTATTAAACGAATATCTTCGCCAATGGATCATGGTATTTTCTATTTTAATCCAAAGATGCGAAAGTACTGGGACTTTATGATTGAGGGAAAAAAGGATGATTTCTACAGTATTCATGGAAACAGCATTATTGAGTATACTAATAACGACACAAGGGAGAGCAACCGACTATTAACAAAGATAGTAAAGTCCTCGCACACAATGAATCATAGAGTGTTATATGTAGATATTACTCCAGCGGATATTTGCAGAATGCGAGTGGTTGTTGTTAAAGTATTCGTTACAGGATTGCAACCAATGTATTTTGGTACAAATTATCAAAGACTAAATTTACAAAGATTGTATCAGGTTCCTCTAACTTTGGGATACAATCAGATGAGATTTCCTGATGCTTTTCCCGAATTAAATTTGGCACCACATCCGCTTGCATAGAAGTTAGGTCTTCAATCACATTATGATTCACATTGATGGAGATGACAACGTTATACAATAAGACTAAGAAATTTAATCCAGCTGATATGGTTTATTCTTTGTTATGGAATATTACAAGCGCTCTCCGTTTCTTTTCATATATTGGAGTAAACACAATAAGGCTATCGCTTACAACTACTTCTACATTCTTAGGTCTTTTGTCGATAGACTCTATTGTCGAGTGAACACGTTCAGCCATGTTTTTAATTGTGTACATAGCTTTGTTTATTGCTTCATTAGACTTTTGTACTAATTCTGGCTGTTTTCTAGTCCCAGTACATTGGTTTTCTTGATTCTGTACTTGCTTGGCCGAGTGATCAGTTGGTCCTAGAATGTTAGAACCACTGTTTATACAAGGTTGTGCGCCAGGTTGCAATAAACTGCCAGTTGTCCCTGGCTGGGGTATTATCTGAGATGTTGGAAGTGCCGGTACTGGAAAGGTGGATTGGGCATGGACAATAGGAGCGCCATCAATCATGAAAAACGAAAATGCTGAAGGTATTACCGCGACGAACGCTGTTATTATCAACAACGGTAGGTTTGCGCTTCTCATAACTGCTCAATGCATTTGAGTTATTTAATGGATTCTTCAGATGAAGTGCTAAGAAAATTGAATGAGCATTACATCTGATCTGCAGTGTTGCATAACTTGTGAACCTACTATGCGATATCTCTCTTACAATCTATTTTCTTAG
>QHBN01000197.1 GCA_003176995.1 Candidatus Nitrosopolaris wilkensis | reverse complement strand
TATCTATGTAAGTACTACAGCTAGTAATAGCACAGATATTCTGATAGCTTTGAATTGTTTATAATCTACTTTCATCATTGCTTCAAAAATCAAAGGCGGTATTATGAAAGTGATTACTAGATTGGGGTTAATTTTAAGCTGATTAAAATTTACTACATCTAAACCTGCTAGACTAAGGAGCGAAATGGAAATTCCAAAACCTAAAAGTATCATGGTATGGGGTATTTTAGTTCTAGAAGAAAATAATGCAGCACCAAAAACCATAGCCAAGAATATCGGAATTCCATACTCAAGAGTGACTGTATTTCCCCCTTGGCTGCCGAAAACGGTGACATTATTATTATTAGTGGCAGCAGCGCCTGCCACTATTGCAGCAATTATGTTCACACCAGTACATTCCTATTCTGATTCGATAATAATAGCGTATTCCAGAAGCGTAGCACCTGCAAAGGGGAAAAAGGATGTCTTCCATGATGACATAGTGATAAATGATTTTGATGCAAATAGACTTAAAAAATACTTCCAAGAAAAATTTGTCGCAAGCAGCAAGTAGCATATTATGGATTCCATCTATATAAGAGTATATGTAATGCTGGGAAATTTACCAAAAAGAAACAAGTTAGTGGAGGAACATAACAATCCAGTTGGGAAAGACGGTAAACAAAAAAGCAGCAACCAGAAGATACGTCCTATTGGTTTCTCGAATTATTTCTGATGTTCCTGTCGCTTATGCTGCTCAAGTTTCTGTAATGAATTAAATGATGTACCACATACTTCACATCTGTAATATGGACTGGCAGTAGAAGACATTTCAAATACTCCAATTCTCATAGCGGGGTCCAAAGATCGCGTGGTTTAAAGACCCAGCCTGCAATGTATTGTCCGTACTTGAAGAGACGAAATGAATTAGGCTATCCTATTTTGTTCTCGTGCCTTCACGAATCATTTCCATCCAGTCTCCTCTAAACAAGATACCCTGCGAATAAATGGTGGCGGCCTGCCATTTTTCATCTGCTATTTAGAGTACAAAAGAGAATAGAGGCGGTTTCCAAGAACAGGTTGGTGTCCATTTTGTATTAGAAATGTACAGATCCCTTAATGTGCCTATTTTCATGGCTCACAGAAGTTAGATAGTCGTGGTACTATGAGTAACTTGGACCATCTCGCACCCCTGGTCGCAACAATCGACGGAGGCTTCATGCATTTTAATTGTATATGCGTGAAAGAAATGAAGCTTTTCCTGCAGGTAAAGAGGTCTTGCTCCAAGATTCGCATTGATCGTGTTGTTGAAACTGTATCCGTTTATCAGCATGAGCATCAGATATGCGTGTGGCTTTTTTCAGGATATGGTGAATCAATATTCATCATAACATATGGCCATCTTTAGCATAGAAGATGTTAGATCCTGGCTACAACTAGAAAATCCTTCTACCCGAAATCCGTAAACCTGTTGAACCACATCAATAACTGGTCTTGCTGCTATGCGTGTGAAGATTGCCTTCATATTATTCTGGCGTCACATTCCCATTCCCTTGATTCTTCGTGACGTTAAAGAATGCAATCCATCCCAAATCAGAGAAGTGATTTATGTGTGCGTGGAACATAAATTGTCCTGGGAAGGGGTATTTGAATTCGAGCATGCCTCTATCGCCTTGTCCTAGTGTTACAATGTCCGTATACACTTTTGCCGAGTCTGGGGTTCCTGAAGGTGTATAATAGAACATATTTCCATGCATGTGGAAGGAATTTACCGGGTCAAACTCTACCATGTTTGCAACATATACTCTATATGGCGTACCCGTTGTCAAGTGAACAGAGTCTTTTCCCACGTATCCAAATGGCATTCCATTAACACTATAGAACTGGTTGTCTGGCCCGTTGTTCTCGTCTGACTTCTGTGTTACATCTGTTAGATTCTTCTCTATCTGTTGCTGTGTTGCCGGCAATGTTGGAGTTAAGTGACCGCTACCGTTTACACCTTCGAAACTGTAAGTGTAACTATTTAACATCATTACCATTTCTGTAGCTTGTGGTCTTGGGGTCGGTGGATCGATTATCATCATTCCGTATAATCCTCTGCCAACATGTTCCTCAACTGGAAACATGTGACAATGATAAGGATACAAACCAGTCGGATTTGCTACAAAGTCATAGATGAACTTTTGTCCTGGTTCAATCATTCCTGCCGCTCCGCTCATTCCGTCCATTGCACCGGCGTGTATCGAATGCACATGCCACGAATGTGGGAATTCTGAATCCTTAGCGTTAATGACTGTCACCTGAACATGATCGCCTTGTGTTACCCGAAGGGTTGGTCCTGGAACTGTGTCGTTAAATGTCCAGGCATGAAATATCACAGGTTTGTATGTCTGATTTGAACTAGTCAATGGTTTACCTAAGCCATAGGTATTAGTTGAAATTTCAATAGGTTTTCCTATGCCTTTAAAGTCATCGGTTACTAGTGTAAACTTTCTCAATGTTGTGCCGTTGTTAAGAACTGTTACATGACCACATGCAAAATGAGTCAGATAAGTTTTGTAAGTGGTATCAGTGTGTTGGTCAGTTGCGCAATTCTTTTGATGATCGTATTGGGTGACCTTCTGCTGGTACGTCGTAGGTGTTTGCGACGGAAGGAATCCTGGAAATGTCTGGGCATAAACAGATGATGATCCCTGAAGACTTCCGAAAATTATTGGGGAGATCATTATCGTCGCAACAGCAAATGTTTGGATGATTAAACTATTTTTGTTTAACATTGGCTGTGGGGCTGACAAAAGTAGCAGTATAAAAGTTTAACCATTTCACAGTAGACGACTCAACATAAATACGTAACAAGATAGTGAAGAGAAATCTTACCACAATAATAAAAAATTAGAATATCAAATGATAAAAGACCTCTCATTAGGAAATCCAAACATACACAGGAAGTCAGTTCTCTATCGGTTCTATCCTCACTTGGAACGACCGTTTGTAAGTGAATAGATGCGGCTAGCGGTATCATATATCTAATACTTCGCTACATCTAATAACACTCTATATAGTGATTTGTTTGTGCAATTAGATAACAGTATTGCACTCCATTCTTCATCCAACTATGTCTGCGGAGTTAGTAGTAAAGAAACATCTAACCGATGAATTTATCTGTCTGTTGAACTTAATCCAAGTAACAATGCTGTGGATATGTAATGGTGAGCAATTTGTGCGGCCCATAACTTAGCTTTTCATCAGGCGTAGGGATGATTCATTTCATGTGTAGAGTGTAACTAACTAATGATAAGATTCTTAATATGACATATGTTGGTCCGGCTATTCTTAAGTATTCTAGTTTTCCTGTTTCTGGTTTAACTTTTTTTCTAATTCTATAGACTTCGGTACTAAAATGTGAACGCTAGACTCTCGGTGTAGTAAGGCTTATTATTACAACATTCCGATATATTCATTGTATAATGACTATATTGAGATAAAAAAAAGTGACATGTTATAATAAATACAAACGCGGATCCACATGTTAGAGAAGATTTTATGACTTCGTCATATTCAAAGGTAGATGAAACTCAGAAGGAACTTGTTAGCCATTGAAGTGAAAAACGCTAATATCATCAACTTACTCCTCATAAACATAACACAAATCCAAAAATTAATAATACAACAGAGTATTAGAACAGGAGTACTATTTGGAAACCGGTAAATTCTTCCTTTTTTCACCTGCATTGTTTTTATTGTCTATTATAGTTATCACTATCTCGACTAATTCTTGGTTCTATTATAACAAAGCTAGCAACAATGACAACTATTCTTATTACCACATAGCATATGCCGCTGCAAATGCGGACGCTAATGGTATAAAATCATTTAACGTTACAATACCAAAAGGCTCAGCAAATCCACAAGTTGACATCACCAAGCTGGGCCCAAGACAATGGTATTTGCCAAGACAAATAACTGTAGGTGTTAATGATACAATTACATGGACAAATAATGATACAGAAGCTCACACTGTCACAAGTGGTAATGGTGCAGGAATTGAAAGTTTGGTGAACAACAAGAGAGGTACGCCAAATGGAGTATTTGACAGTGGGTCATTCAAGCCAGGACAGTCATGGACACATACATTTACTAAACCAGGTACATACACTTATTTCTGTACTATTCATCCTTGGATGGATGGTGTGGTTATAGTTCAAGGAAAGGCGCAAAACATACCCAATTATCCTGCTTATGCTTCTGGTGCAAGAATAAGCAAATTGCCGGTTTACAAATTTACTACTGATGGAAAAATTGAGGCAGGTTTAAGTTGGGATCCCAACGTTTTGCTTACAGGTAAGGAGATATCTTTCTTTGTTACTTTCTTTGATCTTGCAAACAATAAACCAAATCTTTTGCCATATGATTTTGTACTAGTACAGGGTGGAAAACAACTTCAACGTATTCCAAGCATTACTCAAGCTGGAATGAACATTCAACATCATGTATTTTCAAATTCGGGTTCTATAAGCATCAGAATTGAAAATGTTGGTGCCGTGAAATCATCAGATATCCAGTTTGATACTATAGTATTTGATAATCCTACTATTTCCTCAGCTGCTGCAAATCAGCTAGCAGCTGCTGCCAATAAACAATCCAGCAATCCTTTCACAGTAAGTTATTCCACGCTGGTTTACATAGAATATGCTGTCATAATTGGAATTCCTGCAGCTGTTGCGGTGTTCGTCGTGTTTGCATATCGGTATAGATAATTAGTTTAAATCTTCATTATAACCTGTTCGTTGGATATCAATACTGGCACAGATGAATATTCCATTTGAAATTCAACTAACATGCCAAATATAGCAACTAGGTTTAAAGGTTTCTACTGAGCCGACAGTAGCATCATATTTAAATATAAATAATTCGATATTTGTACCATGTTTGAATTTTAACGCAGGATGTAAACAAGAGATATGAGTTAGAATTGAAAACTTCTGCGAATAATTCGAAATTGATCGTCAACCACGACAGATGACACTGGTAACTCTTAGGGACATTTGAAAGGTATGGTAACTTGGAAAACCTGGCAAATTACCCGAAGAATTACCAGTGTCAGAATTTACGTGGATTCCATTTCCACTAGTTGAAACTGTGTTATTGTATATATGATTGCTATGTGATCGTGAAACAAAGATGCCTGCCGGCTCATTATAGATAATATTGTTCCTTGCAATAGAATTATACATATTTCTGCTGAAATCTATCCCATCGCCTGCATTATCGTGAACTTTATTATTTTCAATTAGTATATTGTAACAATTAAGTGAGCAAATTATTCCGCTCCCATTATTATCTAGTTTGTAGCATAATTCTTATAGCTTTCTTCCATTTATTATCAAACGATGCCAGCAAACAAGTCATGGCATGATTATAACGAATCCTTGGTTGAACGAGGACGGAGTTCTAATTGATGTAAGTTTCCTCAAATCAGCTAATGATGAAATAAAGAAGATGAATAAAGGCAAGGTTGGAGCCCCGTTTCAGTATCCTTATAGTTATATAGAATTCGTTGCATTCTTGAAAGTTGGTTTTAAGATTCCATATCGTACAGTGCAAGGAATAGTACGTGGCTTGTCTGAATACCTCAGGATTGAAGAAATGCATTTTACACATATCAGGAGAAGTATTCTAAAGATTAAACCATCAGTTAGAAATCTAGGTTTTGAAGGAGAAGAAGATGATGATAAGCCAATAACATTGATAGTCGATGCATAGGTTTAACTATATCTAAGAAAGGTGACTACATCGAGGAAAAATGGATACGTGAAAAGAAGGAATTTGTCAAATTACATATAGCGGTGGATGGAAAAACAAAGAAAATAGTCTCTTTCAGAATAACGAAAGGAAATGTACATGATACAAAAAAGTTTGGTCCTCTGGTAAAGGAAGCACTTGAAAGATGTAGTAACATAGAAAAGGTATACGCAGATAAGGCACATGATAACAGAAAGAACTTCAACTTACTAGA
>QHBN01000196.1 GCA_003176995.1 Candidatus Nitrosopolaris wilkensis | reverse complement strand
TACTCAAACGTCCGTCTTTATTTCAAAATATTAAACAAAAATGAAATATTAATAGTTCAGAATGGCTTTGGTGCGAACAGCGACTAGCTGAAATATACGAGTCATAAAAAATTGCAATCACGAATAGCATCTTTCGAACACAGCTCAGGTAAGAAATCGACGTGTCTTTCTCAATTTGTAAAGGAGGAATGTTGGTTCTTTCAGGTAGATTTTCTGCAAAATCGGAATCTCTTATAGTGTATGCAATAGTCGACAGAGCAATAAACTATTGTTATTCGACATATGAATTTCTCTTCGAATGAGGCGTGATCAAGTTTTCAGTAGTATTCCACAAGTAGGGCATTATGCTTATTGAATTGCATCACAAAGCCTCGACATTATTTGTTGATGTTGACTAGAGGTTTCTGATGGCATTTGCAGATATATACACAGAAACTTGTCTTTTGTTTGTGTTAGTGGCGTGACAGCCAAGAGCATCTTACTATTATTATCCTCTTCCTGATTGGCTATTTCAGTTATTTCGAAATGAGTTTTATTGGAGGTCCAATCCAACCAGCAGATTGTTGCCCTATTGTTTAGAGATGGAATCAAATAACGGTGATAAAATGAGTAGCCTCTTCCGGTCCATTTAGAACTGTTAGCCATTTTCGTAGAATCTTCGCGTCCGTGTCCGTGGATTCTCCTGATTTTACCAGTTACCATTTTTCCATTAGAATCGACGACAGCTGCAAACTTGACTGCTTTAGTAGCATACAATGAAGTCAAACAGATTTCCTCAAAGAAATCGAGTTCTTCCATTGATTAGTGACTCTATCTAAACTGGGTAATATTAATCATTTATCCGCTGACGTA
This sequence comes from Candidatus Nitrosopolaris wilkensis, assembly GCA_003176995.1. Classification (GTDB taxonomy): domain Archaea; phylum Thermoproteota; class Nitrososphaeria; order Nitrososphaerales; family Nitrososphaeraceae; genus Nitrosopolaris; species Nitrosopolaris wilkesensis. The sequence goes on along the minus strand of QHBN01000196.1, from coordinate 11,845 downwards.
AGATAGCTGTAGTTTTTGTATACAATTTCCTTAAATAATATAAATACTATATCTTATACGATCACCGCAGGAAACGATAGATATTGACTTGCAAAGACATATGCTCTCGTCATAAAGCACCAAAACCAGTTGGTAGTGGTCGCTATTCTACTGGGCAAAAACGATGCCAAGTATGTGAGATCTTCTTAAAGTGGGACGGATTATGGTGTCCGTGCTGTGGATATAGACTAAGAACAAAACCACGCAACTTAAAATACAAAGCGAAATTGAGATCAACAAAGGAAATAGAGAAATCTAGACTACTACTATCATCGTCATATCATTAGCAACATTTCGATATCTGTATGCAGGCCGGAATATCAGAAGAACAATGATATAAGAATAATAAACGATACGAGTGATTTAGAGACCAGAATAAAAAAAGACCTCATCATAATACTATAGTTGTTGCTGACGGCTGTGTTCCTTTATCAAGAAGTAGCATCTAAACCAGCCACTCGCAATCCTTGCAACCTGTTCAAGTTTACCTGGTTCTTCAAATAGATGCGTAGCGCCTGAAATAACTGTGAGCTTCTTCTTTTCAGCTTTAATGTCTTTTAGTGCGCTATCGTTAAGTTTGAGGACTTCCTGATCTTCTGCACCGACAAGGAAGAGTGTAGGCGCTTGAACTTTTCTCAATATACCCTTTCCGGCCAATTCTGGTCTACCACCACGCGAAACAACAGCGCTAACAATTTCAGGTCTTTCGGACGCTGAAACCAACGCCGCTGCAGCACCTGTGCTAGCACCAAATAGGCCTACAGTAAGATTCTTGGTGTCAGGATTATTTGTAACCCAGTCTACAGCAGAAGTAAGTCGCTTTGATAGTAAGCCAATATCAAATCTGAGCTCTCTCGTCTGCTCATCGATTTTCTCTTCTTCTGGTGTAAGAAGGTCTAAGAGTAAAGTGGTGAGACCGTTCTCATTGAGTTTTCCCGCCACTAATTGATTTCTTGAGCTATGCCTACCACTACCGCTTCCATGGGCAAAGAGAACTATTCCTCCTGAATTTTGCGGAACATGTAGATTAGCTTCGAGGAAGATCTTCTCTTTTTGGCCTAAAGGTTCGTTTTGCCTGTCTATGGGAATTTTGACCAACCCCAACCCAGCTTCATGGTTGATAGCACCGTACTTAATCAAAACCATATCTTAATACGATCTAGCTTTGCATGATATATTTGTAAACAAGTTGCAGTTCTCATCAGTATAGGTTTTGTTATCTGCAGATGCGGTTATGTCCTTCTAAGAGCGGGAGAGCGTGGTAGAAATCGAGGCTAGACCACTAAATCCCATATCACTCGAATTCTAATGTTAGCTTCCCACTCCCTGCTAGGAGCTTCAACTCTTTTTGGAAAAAGTATTCCTTTCCTTGCTTGCTATGAGACTGAGAGAATATAAAACTAGATTCCTGGGTTTAGGTATTGTATATACTAAAGCGTTCTGCTCACGATACTCCCACAAAGGCGACAAGCATTAAGACATGACAGAATGGCAGAAGAGACTGTTCTTAGTACATTTTCGGGGCCTTAGAGCACTTTAGTCTTTTCTGTGGTATTAACGTCTGATTCTATCGCGAATTCAAGCATCAAGAACATTTTTCGCAAATCAGCCATATGATGGGAGAAATGAGATCTCTTATATGAGAGCGATATTTTGTTGATGTTTTCATCCATCTTCGTGGGCTTGAGTATAGTATAGGAAAACGTAGGTGGTAGTATTACGATTGCGCCTCTCTTTCGCAGTCATCGTAGCCTTCCCCAATATCATCCTGGTTTCTGGTAATGCTCAATTCCAGTACCTCTGTCGCAGTCCGTCTAGCATCATCACTATCAACTTCTATTGTCCCCAGCTATCGTCATCACCCTTGCCAATTCATCGATATACTTTGCTTCTTTGAAAAGAAAAATTATGAATCAAAATATTTTTCAATTACCCTCGACATATTGAGCTTAGCCACATCTTTATCGGCCAATACTTCGGGATGCTTTTGTTTCAAATGTCTTAACGCAAATCTAACATCATCGCCACATAATTTGCATTTTGTCTTTCCAAACATAGAGTTATTGTAATAAGAATTAGTTAAAAAGTGCTCGATCATAGCAAACATCTACTTACCGGATGTTAAAGATGGGGTTGAAAGAAAATCTATTGCCTTGAAATTGTGGGTTGGTTATTCTTTCTTTAATGCAAAAAAGATGAAAGTATAATTACGGCCGCCTTTCCAATGTACAACTTTATCTTCATATGTAAAATCAATTGATTCTGTAAGAGTAAAACCATTGTGTTCTGCAACTTTAATTACATCCTTCTCAATCTCTTCCTTACTGAAAACGCTATTAGGCGACATCTTACGAATATCTTTGGAAATAATTTTGTTGACTAATTTATTGGGCCAATAGTCGCTCGATGTCAAAAGCATTCCACCTTTTTTTAGTATTCTATTCATTTCCTTGAAATAGTTTTGAATATTAACACCATGTTCAATTACCGATAAGGATGTAATATAATCAAACATATTATTTTGGAAGTTAGTTTTTTCGAGGTCTTGAATCGAGATGGCAAATATCTTATTTTCGTACGTTTCTATTATAGGCTTGTAATTTCTTTTGTAAAAAGAGTGTACTATTTTCATTAATGCAGGATACATTATTGTATTTAGAAATAAGTCGCACCCATAGAGATTCTTAAAGCCTAATCTTCGAAGCATAGGTAAGATAGGAGAATCGTTACATCCGACATCAAGAATATATGAGTTTCTATCTGCTCCGTTTATTGTATCAATCATTTTGCGTGTATCCCATGATTTTATTCGGTCATGGTGCGGAAACAGACCAAGGGAACGAAGATGATCTATAGCATCATCCACTTCAAATGAGTTTTTCAGAACTGAATTTAATTCCATTTTTACCAGCAAATTGCTTTCTAATAAGTAATTTAAACTTATGAAACTTATAGGAGAAATTAAAAATGATCTTTATTATTTAACAGGTGCACAGTCTCCGACCAAAACAGAATTAGAAGTTGAAATCAAATGCCCACTAGGTCTCAGTTGCAATTTGGAATGTGCTCAAAAAGCCGAATGGTCTATGAGATTAATGCAATAGTCACACTCGAACTGAGTACTTGTGAATATGCTCAGACCTGCAAAATCCCAAACTACCATGGGATGACTTACGGAATCTTAAATATCCAGCAACCGGGAGGAGACGACATGGAAGTGAATATCTACTATATATGAATGCTATAGATAATGAAGGAACACTCGATAATGAAGCAAGGTCTTCGCTTAAGATATAAACAAATTTCACTACTAATTGATTATTCTCAACACGCTACCACTACCCCCTGGTACATACTTCTAAGATAGTATTCTCAAAAACTTATAGAATGGTAAACGCTTATCTGCACCTGACAATTGTAAATTAATCATTTGCGACGACATTTGTAGAATGCGGAGAAGCAATGTGTTTGTTTATGACTAGACATGTGTAATGAAGATAGTTTGCATCTAACCTTCAGCTCGACACAAATAAACCAATGATTACATTTATTACAGTAATGAATATGATCAGGATCTAATTCAAATGTTGACTCACGATTTATGACTTCAATACGTTATCAACCTCACAATATGAAAAATCAAAGTTCTTCTTATATAGTAAATTGCTTGAAAAATTTCATATCTAGAAGACAACGGCCCCAACAGTTACTACTTCTAGGCTAATACTGGTGTGTCCCACCTCCTATACATATAATTCAACATATATTACAGACCTTGTCTTTACCATATCAGTGAAGGTTAAAACTAGTCATACTAGCATCACAGATCAGGACGTCTACATCCTTCTCAGTAAAATTCCCCCTGGCAAAGTTTCTACTTACGGAGATGTTGCGAAGGCATTGGGACATCCTAAGGCCGCTAGGGCAATAGGTAGAATCATTGCTAATAATCCTAACCCAATATCGATACCATGTCACCGGGTTGTCAAATCGAATGGCGAGATAGGTGGTTTCGCATATGGTGAACAAAGTAAAAGAGAGATACTTGAAAAGGAAGGTATTAAATTCCAAAATAAAATTGTAGAAAACTTTGAAGAGCAAAGATTATCGTTTTAAATAAAACTAAATCCACTTTTGGATAAAGAAATGGCTAAGATAGTTCCACTTTTGCCCCCGTAAAACAGGCAATGGAGGGCCATATTCTAAGTATATTGATGAAGACCTCAGGAGTATTCTAGATTTCACTATCAATTGTGATAGAATGACGCAAGAAATGACCTCCCATATCGAAGGCGGGCACGTGACATCACGACGCAGCTGCCGGAAGCTAAATCTCATCTGTAACAAGCAAGAGGGGTGCAGTATGAGGCTCATAGCCATGTCCTCCACTTTCTAGCTGGTCCAGTTGCAGTTTGATATATGCATTTTTTAAATCTAGTTATATCATATTATTATTAATAAAGTATGCTAATAAGCAGAAATCATATAATATCTCAAGAAATATATTAAGAGAATTAGAATATTGTGTGGAAAGGATAATTTTTAGATCGAGTGCACTGCCGCCATTCCATTCAGAACTTAGTCCGAGCGTCATATGCATTACCTACCTAACGGCTGACTGGGTTCATCAATAATAACTAGTTCAACCTACATCAGTTTAAAAGTGGTGAATACTATACGAAATTGTATAGTAGGGATGGAACCGCAGAAATATAATTTTAACAGCTTTTACGAATACATTATTGCAAATTCTCTATTCACTACTAGACAAATAGATATTATTTCTAGAAGATTGGAGAACAGGGGCACTATAGAAAATATAAGTTCTGGTGCCTATTATAGACAGGTAAAGCAAAGTAGAACCAAGATAGTAAGATTGCTATATAGTATAATTCTCCTGAAATGCGTTGGTGCTATCGATCACGAAACATTTTTCGCGATTGAAAAAATGGCATCACAAATAGAAGTGATGTTTGATCAAAAGACGAGTGATAATTCAAGAGCTGAAAGTGTGATATCCGTGATTGAGCAGTTAGTAAAAAGAATGTGCAAAGTGTGAATCAATATTATTCTACAAGATTAAATCACGGCTTATTACTTCTCAAAGTGATATGTCTCTTGAAATGCTAAATTTAAGTTGGAATCTTGTGATATACATTGTGGCTTCATTTGTCATCGGCATGGCAGGTGTGATATTTTATATAAATCTGAAAGCACTCCACAAGATATCTACTAACCAGACCGATAATAGTGTTGTTGAGGCTGTCATATCTGAATATACACGCAGGCTACTGGAATTTGAGAGAATAATTGGCGAATTAAAAGTCAAAATTGATACAGTAGAATTGCGAGTGCTGCAACACCCTATATCACAGACCTCCGACGATACCAGTGATATGACCCGCGACTCTTCTACGGATGCGAGAACAGTATCCCAAGCTAAATCACAACTGCAAGAACATCACTCACCAACCTCTGATGTGATAGAATCGACAACTATCACGCCGCCATCGGTTGTCACATCCGTGAAAAGTAATTCTACTCTGCATCATAGCACTTCAGACTATATATTGAAATTATTAGTTGAGAAATCCAGAACTTCAAGAGAAATCCAGAATGCCATAGGAAAGACACGAGAACACACATCACGCCTTATGAGAAGGCTTTACGAAAGTAATTTGGTCAGTAGGGACAATAATAATAAGCCTTTCAAATACTATATTACTGACCAGGGACGTAGAGAATTAATATTCCATACTACAACTGGCGAGGCAGAGGCGCTTGATATGAATGTTCGTTCTCGTTCGCAGGATTCTCAATTGAATGTTACTGTCCATCAGTAGACGCTGTCTTTAAATTTCTTCTTTATTCCCTGTTGGATATACCTCTCCATTTGATAAATTAACACTTAACACATTCACACAATAAATTGATAGATATACGATAAGAACTTGGTTTGTTAACTTATTATGAGAGAACCTCATAGCATGTTAACAACATTATTCTTGACTTGCAAATTACAGTAATAGCACAGGAATTTATGGTTCCAGTGGAAATAATGGGGTTGAATTAACGACATTAACATTGTTAACTAACATCTTAACGCTCCAGTGGAAATAACGGGGTCTTTCGTTTCCTTTTTTAACCTTCTACAAAAGTAATTGTTAACACCTTGTTAACATCAGATTTTCACTTATCAGACCCCCCACCCCACTATTTCGTTTCCATATACTTCACATACTTTCTCATAACGTACTATATCTAAATGAATAATATTATTCAAACAATTAATAATAATTGATTTAGGTATTTAAAAGCAAAATGTTAACATGTTGTTAAGGTAATATAAAATAATATTAAATGTCCTTTCTTATGTTAGAAAGGAAAGATAGGGGTGTGTGTGGATATTGAGTTGTATAGGAGTAATAAAAATTTGAGTGACGATCTAGTTGATAGTATATTTGAAAAAGCTGTTTCAGGAAAAACACTCATTAAGAATCGCCGGACATTAACTATAGACTACGTCCCCGAAAAACTTCCGTTCAGAGATGAGGAAACCAAAACAATCGCACAAACGTTATCTGTGGTTTTAAAAGGCGCGAGACCTTCAAACTTATTATTATTTGGGAAACCTGGTACCGGAAAGACCGCAGTAATAAAAAATGTAGTCCAACGGCTACATCAGAAGGCTAAGGACCTTGGGATAGAAGTTACAGTCCCGTTTGTAAACGCAAAAAGTGCGAATACCGGATATAAAGTTCTCTATGAAATTGCCGAGAATATGGGAATTAATCAGGAAGAAGAAAAGAAATTACAAGTACATTTTACTGGCCTGTCGATGGGTGAAGCGACAGATAGGATTCTTGATTTCATTCAAAAGAAAAAAAAGCTTCACGTTGTCCTAATAATTGATGAAGTTGACTCACTGGTAGAGAGAAACGGCGATGATATTTTATATAATTTCACAAGGGCAAATGAGCAAATCTCGGGAGGGGGTTTTATTAGTTTAATCGGCATATCTAATAGTCTCACGTTCAAAGATAAACTGGACCCACGCGTTCGTAGCAGTCTAAGTGAAGAAGAGATGGTATTTAATCCATACACAGTGGAACAATTACAAAAGATCCTAGCAGATAGAGCCAAGCTTGCATTCAACGATGATGTTATTTCTAGTGCAGCAATCAATCTGTGTGCAGCAATGGCAGGAAGAGAAAACGGCGATGCAAGAAAAGCTATTGATTTGCTTAGAGTTGCTGCCGAAATCGCCGAAAGAGAAAGATTAACTAATGTTGAAGAAAAACACGTCCGATTAGCACAAGAAAAAATCGAAAAAGATACCAATCATGAAGTTTTAAAAAATTCCACTACCCATACTAAAATAGTAATATTGGCGATAATGAAATCAAAGAATGGAAATACTGGTGAAGTATATGATATTTATTCTTCATTATGTAATAATGCGGAACATGAGCCACTTACACAACGCCGTATAACACAAATAATAAGTGAACTCGACCAACTGGGTCTAGTATCAAGTGACGTAGTGAGCAAAGGACGTTACGGCAGATCGCAGAAAATCAAAATTACGGTTCCCACCTTGACCATCAGAGAAGCATTCAAGGACGATCCTTCTCTTTCTACATGGGATTTGGTTGATTGAAATCCATCTGAAATGGTTGAAGGTTAGCTAGATTAACTACAATTGCAATTCCGGGGGTTGGAACAATACCCAGCGTCTGTTGATATTTGGTTTGCGCTTGAAAAGCACCTGAATTAACGATCAAAGTTCCACGATAATTTTGAACATCTATACTATGTACATGACCTGAATGAAGTATGTCTGGAACTTCGGTAATTACCATCATGTCCTCGAGTTCCGGTCCTATGGGTGTACGCTCTCCATAAATAGGTGATAGATGGCGTGCTTTGAGTAATATCTTCATTGCTTCTGCCGGCTTTGAATAACTTAGACCTGGAGTCGTAGCAATGATATCATCCAAGCTCTGACCATGATACATCAATATTTTTACACCATCTAATTCCACTAAGCTAGGGTTTCCTAGCATTGTAAAATTCTCAAAAGAATACAGTTTGTCAGAATATTTTCTCGGCAGCGCCGGTTGTGGCAATGCTCTTCTTCCTGGGTCGTGGTTACCTGGAATTACAAAGACATTGATATGTTGTGGAATTTTGGCAAACAAATCAACGACGTGACTCATTTGTTTGCTGGTATCCATTTCAATTAATTCTTTCTCTTGATTAGGAAATATGCCAATACCATCAATTAAGTCTCCCCCTATACATACAAATTTGATCTTGCTGACGATTTCGTCATCAGTTAATGAAAGCCAATTTAAAAATCTAAGAAATTCTACTTCTTGGAAGTATTTACTACCAACATGAAGATCCGAAATTAAGACCGCATACGATTCCGATTTTGATCGGTTGGGAAGATGATCTGGAATGTCTGGAGAAACTAAATTCCTTACAACAAAACCTTGCATTCCTTTTTTATTAATATTGTCAACTTCTACCATAATCATTTGGTCCAGTGCAAGCATTGAAGCCTGTTTTTTCAACTCTTCGGAAACTGCAAGTACACTCAGCATTCCGCTGTAGTCATCAATCACCATCTCCACACCATTCTTTTTTGAACGCTTGGACATTAACAAACCAGCTATAACGGAGGAATTTGTATTCGCATCTGTATTCATGTCGTACGTCTTTCTTAACTTTGCGTTATTAGATTTATGCTTTAGAGATGTAATTTTTGTAATTCGTTTACTATCAGGACGCAATGCTAAGATACGAAGTGATTTTTCAAACCGACTGCGGAAAAGTGCGGTATAGCCCCTAATGCCCTCTCCGCTGTTAATTCCAGGTGTGGGATCTAAAATCACTTTATAGGAATGCTGTCCAGAAGAAAAAGTAGCATCAGCAGCGGCCGTCGTAACATTAAGTAGTGTATTACTAAAACTATTAACATCAGCCACCTTTCCTTCGGGATTAATAAGATTCTTGATATCTTCGACTACGATGGAAGAGCTTTCTTTGTGTTTGATTTTCATTTTAACTATGTCTTGCACGACCTTTAAAATATCGATATCAAGTCCTTTGAGCATCGCAAAAGCATCAGGATGTATTTGATAACCTTTGCTAATTGCAAATGACAAAGCGTTAGAAATTTCTCTTTGCATAGACACGTGTTGCCATTTTCATTATGGATATCATGTTTAATTATATTTCTCTACTTGTTGATATAATACATAGTATATGCCTGGCTTTGATTTATTTCTTGAATGCAAACCATCTGTGTAAAAACAAAGGAAATTAACATCAATGATCCTTTATTTGAAAGAAAGATAGAAATCGCAACTGATGGCCTAAGTCGTGATTGTTTTAACTGGCTTCGTGAAAGGGTAGCAAAACTTTCCAAAGAAAACGCCGCGATTATATCATCTCTATGGAGACTATCAAAGTCAGAGTATAATGTCATTATGTCATGGCAGCGAGGGCATCAATTTCCTGAAATCAGTGCTGTCGAATGTATAATTTGTACCACCAAATACGTTTACTATCTGGTATTTTAGTTTTTAATTTATTCGGTGCAATTTCTATCCCCTAAGAGGATTTTAATGTATTTTAATGTAAATGATCATGGTCAATCGAAAGACTTTGTATTTGCCTCTGAGAAATACAATGTCAAGACCATCGTTCCTACTATTCCAATTGTTTGTGCAAGGTTAAGCATGTCAGAAAATCCTATCTCTGAAACCATAAGATATCTCTAGAGACGTTAAAACAACATATTTGGGAATATGTTGGGGCTGCCAGAAACCGAATGGGAAGACAAGGGAGAACGACAGCAAGAAGGAAAGTATCCTCAGCGCCACTTAGACTTAAAGCAAAGTACGCTTTCCGAATTCCTAAATTAAAGCCATTCAACAGAATCTTGGCAAATTTGAATGGTAGCATTTTAATGAATAATTCCTTTTGAGACTGCAAGTCTAAGCCCCTCTCCCCGACGTCCTGTAATAGATATATCGATAATGATGCAGAATTCAATTCTATATGGATGAATTATCAGAGCTGGAAGAAAGAATTAAACATAAAATAGCGCAAATAAAAGACGAAATGCACAAGACTCGAGAGAGCGATTACGGATAGACTATGGCCAAAAATAGAGACATTGAGTTGAGTATTGAATGAAATATTGGTATTAAGCCGAGAGGAATAGGGATTTTTCAGCTACACCTGTAATCCTCCGGAACATAAATATGTACACTTTTATTTTCCCTCTTTTTTGTAATTCGTAAAAATTTGATATTAGTAGTCAGGAATGGCTTTGGTGCGAACATCGACCAGGAGTACTAAAAATATGCTTGTCTGTCTTTATGGTACTACTGGCTCCTTCTGGAATAGACATGGCACCGTATGCTTCAAGGGAACCCGACGTAAACACTAGATTTACCTTTGCTGATGGAGAATTTCAATTGATTAAGCATAAGAGCACGCAATGACTTTTTAAGAGCAATTATGAGTTCTAATTAAATCTATTGTGCGTTGAACAATGCACCTGTTTGTAAATGGAACAGGGTTACATAAAGGTTAATATTCTCGCGTCCATAAAGAATTATGAGTAAAAATAGCCAGGTACTAAAAACTACAAACAATTAAGCATCGCAACATTACTGGCATTTGGATCTTGCTTATTGATGATTTCCGGATCTGCCGTTGCACCGATGGCATATGGCCGATCGCATGTGGAAGGATCAGCTACACTATCTTCAGGCGAAATATCGCATGCGGAAGGAGTTATTAAAGCTGATATATCTCACGTGGCACAGTCTTTGATTTATCTCCACAAGTAATTCGGACTCACTAAGTTGGTCTTCATGAAAACGTTGTTGTGCTTGATTATGATAGGGAATATGCAAATCTAATTCTTAAGCATAATCTAAGTTATAAAACGATTGTCTATCCACGAATTGTAGTTCAAACTATGGACTAAAGGCTACTCCCAACGGTGATCGAAAAAGTACTCAAACGTCCGTCTTTATTTGATACTTGTCTGTGGCTCATTTTATCAACTTGCCACCTACATTAAATTTTATTTGGTGTCATCTCAGCAGTAATACAATCAGTGGAACCATAGACTGGAGCAGCAAAGCTGGCATATACCATTATTTTCTCGAGTACAACTACTGCTGTATGATCGAAAACAGTGAGCTTTCTACAAATAGCTGAGATATGGCTTAGGACGGCATCTCCTGGTGTTAGGCACCTGACGCTGAAATATTCTCCTAAGGACATATCTTGTCTCTATCCTTGGTAGCCGCTAATGATATTACTGCTTCTACTCTTTTTTTTTACCTAATACCTTTCTTCTACCCATTCTCTCATAGACTTCCAGTAAAAGTAGTGTTGGTACAAACCCTGAGGCGACCCATGCAACTGACTCAAATATCTCCATGAAGTAATCTATGCATCTTTATTAGATTAATCATGCTCAAGCTTATTTCATACAAATCATAATCTATTATTAGTCTTCAGAAATATGATTAACTCAATTTCCTTAATCAAAGATAGAATAATTCTTCATTGAAATCGGCTTCTAGAGTTAGTTGGATTTGAAAAGAAAGTTGTAGTAACAGTATACATGGATAGTTTAAGACTGGAGACCTCCTCGATCCATCCTGGTATTCTTCGTATTGCGTTTAAGCCACCTGCGCCCTGATTTAGTCATTAACACCAGTCAGCCTGACAATTCTGGAGTATATTTTATGACTAGATGTTGTACTTACAC
>QHBN01000195.1 GCA_003176995.1 Candidatus Nitrosopolaris wilkensis | reverse complement strand
TATGACAAACTATATGAAGTTGGGTGCTGTAAATGGAAATAACTTTGCGGAAAACTAACGTTAACGATGTTGAACAGTTGCTGTTTGATGGAAACTAGCGTAGCAGCCTACAGGATGTCGAATTATTCCCTGCCAGGGAATTTGAATTGGCTGTAGGTGGATTTTCTGAGTCTGTAATGTCGTAGTTTACCGTGATAATAAATGAGACGCTTCTGTCAGAGGTGTAAATGTATTCGGTCTATGGTTCACAGGTGATCTCATTTCACTTACACTTACATATATTGGATAATAGTAGCGTCTTTGGCTATTCATAGTCAATATAGAATTGTTCTAAATTCAATAAGCGTTGTGGGTTATCTTGGTAGAGGTAGAGTACGAGGGCAGACAAAGCAACGTTATTCTTACAACACAGGCAGAAAGTGCATTGAAAGTATTTGGAGTATAAAATTCACAATTTAATACTTTCATCTTAGGCGCCGCCTTGAATAGCCGCTGAGGGACGTCTTTTGAGGTCGTAATCACTTATGCCACCTGATAGAACTAAGATATCCTACTAGTTATCAAGTACATATTTTGGCCCACCAAAAATTTTTGATATTGTCAATATTTTAGCCCATTCTTCAAGTGCTTCGACAACTGCACGTGCTTGATGAATATTGCTTCCAACAGCTACAACTCCGTGATTTTTAATTATAACTGCTCTTAGCTTCTCACCGTCCTGGCCAAATGCTTCGGAAACTATATTTGCTAATTCTGTTGATCCTGATGGTTTATTTGGTATTATAACAGGATTTCCTACCACTATCTTGGCTTCCTCTATTATGTGTTGGAACTTATCTATTACAGATATAGCAATACCAAGTGTATAGGGACTATGAGTATGTACAATTGCATTTACTTTTCCTAGCTTTTTGTAGATAGATACATGCATATACCATTCTATGCTTGGTTTCAGTCTACCAAGAGTCTTTCCAGTTTCTAAATGTACTTTGACCAAATCTTCCTCTTGCAAATTGTAACGTGGAATTCCTGAAGGAGTTATCCACATCCATTTTTTGTTTTGCATTCTAACACTATGGTTACCTGATACTGGCGATGTAAAACCCATCCTATACAAATCTTTAACACAATTTACAAGAGTCTTTTTATTGTTGACGTCAGTTTTATTGATGGAAATCAATACAATGCAAACGTAATAGGCAGAGATCCTATTAATGATACTATAGTTTTAAGAATAGCAGAGAATCTTACAAAACCTCTTCATCCGCTAGAATTTGGAAACTCATCTAATGTGGGTAGTCTCATACTTGCTACTTGCTACTTGCTACTTAGGAGCTAGCAATGTCAAGCCAAACGGCTTAGTAACTGAATTGCAGGTATCTGCAAGTAACTCTGTATATCTTTGTATGTCATAATTGACAGCATTAGTAGTCTTGTCATCAAAGATTAATTCAGGAGGTATAGCTCTTTTCTCTAGTTTGGATGAGTGCTTTTGATAATAATCAACTATGATATATTGCAAAGCCTCTCCTGCTTTAAGAGATCTTCCTTCATAACTTAGGTTCATTATTGCACTATTCTCAATAGTGTTTCTTTCTGGATATTCGTCAGAATTCTTGGAAATTCGTTTGGTAAAAATTAATTCTTCAAATGGAACTTTATTTTCTTTAAGAAGTCTAGCATACTTATGAAAAATGGCTTTAACAGCAGGTATTGATTTTCTTATCTCCTTGAAATCGTTTCCTATAGCCATTAATTCTAAAATTTCATTTTGGCATTTATAGAAAATAGGAGGAGTATCATGTCTTCTTGCTTCTACTCCCCTTATTTTCAAGCTGCCATCTTCAAATGCTCCGAAATAACGGTTTGCAACCGGCAATTGGCAGTTTATTTTAGAGTTTAAAAATACAATCCATTTGTATATTCCTTCAAACGATATAGCGAAGCCCACTTTTTGTTCTAGTACGTCCTTTAGTTTGAAATAATTATCATGGTATTCTGGTGATACTGTCGTTGGTGTACCGACCGTAGTAGCTAGACCATCGCTCTTCTTCAACCATATTGAATCCACAATACCATGAAGAACTGTAAATCCATATTTTTCAGCTATCTTTACAGTTTGTAAAAGAATTTGTCTATCAAATGCACATACCGCGATATGGGCATCAATTCTTCCAAATTTCGCATTATTAAATCCAAGATATCCAAATGAAGTTACTAGTATCCATTTTAAAGAGGACTGTCGTGCGTCATAAATGGCTTTTAGCTTAGGATTAGAAGCAGCATTATTTTTTAACTCCTTGTATTTTTCACGCTTATCTAATACAATCTTCAAAGATGTTGGAATAATTCCGATTTTCTTTTCGCAGATATGATAATCTAACTCTGGTACTCTCATTCTAGAATCTTGACAACAGCAATCACAAAGTAGAGTCTCAGCGGATAAATTCTTTTTTAACATAATATTTGGATAAAGCGAAACAAAGTCAAATTCAGCAACCTGTTCATGTACTCCTATTTCAGGTTCAAAGATAAATCCACCTCTATCTGCGACGAGCAGATCCTCAAAGGTCTTAAAGTGTTCTGCCAACGCTGGCTTCCAAGGTATTAAAATCTCTTTTTGTGTGGCATAATAAGACTGCAAGCTACTCAAACACTTTCCTATGGAAGCTCTAGCAGCTGTATGTAGTGACATTCTGCAAATTCTTGTAATTTCGTATAAACCTTCTAATCCAGAATCGTTCAAAATAAATGAGTTGTTGGTATCAAAATGTATTCTACCAAATAACCTGACAGTAGTTGGTTTAAAGTATATTTTTCCATATGAAAAATAAGATGTACCGTCTTTGTGATTTCTCTTCAATGGTATTGTTGGTTCTCTTCCCAGAATTAATGCTGTACCATTTTGTTCAGCTCTATGAATTAGATAAGGAAATGTAAATGAATCGCCATCATCTGTAAATATAAAATCTGGATCAATCTTCTTTGTTATTTCCGTTTTAAGCTCTTCAATGATATCTACTTCAGATTCACTTTCAATTTCAATAGATTGAGAAAACCCTTCGTCTTGTTTGTTGTTTTTAGATAATATTATCGAGCTAATTCTATCACTATATCTTTGTATCTTCCTCTCTTTCCTCAATTTTACTTTCAAGTAGATGCTTCTAAAATCTGGTACTTTGTAGTCTGTTGACCAAACATTATCTTTGAGAACCCAGCTTAGTTTAGAGCCATCATGACGGTTATAATTATTATTGCCAACCTTAGAAAATGCAAGTGGAAAAATATCATGTTCATAAAAGTAAGATTGTTCAGGAGGTACGTCCACATTGTAGAAACGTAATTTGTCGAAGATATTGCCCTTAGCACATAATTTTTCAATTCCTCGTGCCAGAATTGGTGCTTTTGTTGGGTCTGAAAGTGTTAATTTTAATATTTCATGTTTTCTGCAGTCTGTAATTTTCTCGTAACGCGATGTGAATTCATGATCTTTAATCAAAGAAATGATCTTTTCATCATTGGTATTCAATATTGAATAAAGATCAGATTTATCATCTGATGCAACATAAATCGAAGCACTCCAAGTTGTATCCTCTAGTCTTACAGTAGTGCCATTATGTTGTTTTATCCAAAACACCAATCTGTCAGCTAACGCATAACAATCAAACAACCAACCAGATAACATATTCTATGGGCATCTCCACTCTTCTTCTACTAACGCTGGTTAGCATTGGTGTAATACGGTATTGTACCTAATAAATCAGAATTAATAAGAATACACGATTCTCGAAGATTTATCCATAATATTTTGTCGAACAAAAATCAGATAGATTAACAGTCTTGGGAGGCAATGGCTGTGAGAGGCTCTATTCCAAAATTATTGTTGTTCGGAGCCATTATGAAGCCGGCAAGAGGTAGTCATACTAATGCTCCCCTGTCGCTAGGCACTCTAAATGGAAAAGTTGTAACATGTTCCCCTGCATGGTGCTAAATTTGACATTATGACATGGCTTTTTGCACGTCGGGCACTAAGAATCTGTAAATGGGGAGTTTCGGTTTATGTTGAAATTATCTCCTCTATTTAATTATGTTGTGAAAGAATGACATGGGAATTCGACAGATATCGAATAACATGACCAATCAGTACAATTCAGATTGCCACACAATTTGCGTTTGAGATGTAAGCAAACCCACTACTAACTAATTATTCTCAACACACGTACTAATAATAAAGTATCTCGCCTTATCAATAAGATAAGAATCCGCATGTGAGTTTGTCTTGTTGTTTTCATGTTTTGTATCTATGAATTAATTTGATATAAAGAACTAACTCTGAAGAACGATGGTTTTTGGCTGTCTAAATTACGAAATCAAAACTCGGTAGTACCGTCCATATTTTGAGTCTTTCAGTTTGGCTCAGCTGCCTCAAAAATGGATGAAATGGAAATGGAAAAAAAGTTGGGAGCATTGGCAAAGCGCTAGAGATAAAATACGAGTGATATTAGGCTCTAATAACCGCCAGACGTAAATTGGCAGTTCTAGTGGCTGCGATATCATAAAAACAGTGATAACTCCATCGGAACCAGAAATTATAACACATGCTGTAGTACCACTTAGTTGATCGTCATCAAAAGACATTGGTATTAAATTCAATAAGAAATAGTTCTGGCAGAAGTAGTATCCTATATTGAATTGGAAACTATTTATCGTGAATATGGATAATAAGTTAGTTATCTGTTTTATCCGTACCACCATTGAAGGATCTATTGGTGATACATATTCACATTCTAGTCTCGAAAGTTGTATGCTTTATCAACGAATAGATTCAGCTGGCAGCAGAGTATTACAGCTTTCAAATTCTCTTAAACGTTATTGCAGGTGTGATAAGTGATGAAAACAGATTCAGCGAGCCCACATTTCTAATTTAGGTAAATATTGAATTCTTCGCCTGAATAATATCATTTGACGGCCTTCAGGAACAATCCCAACCTAAAGTTATGCCAGTAATGCGCTTCTACTTAGCTGAGGTCCTATTACTAAGTGATCTTATCATGGTTATTAATACTTCCACCTCCTCTTCACTCAATTTTTCAACGTCATCTATTCTATTCTTTATTACTGTCTTTGTTTCGTCTACAAGGCCGACCGGAGCCACTTTGATCCTTTTTGCTATGACACTGGATCCAACCAAGCCAACTAGTGTCCACAATATTCCTATTGCTGCGAACATCAGAAGCGATGATATTAGTCTGCCTATCGGGGTAACTGGATAATATTCTCCATATGCCACAGTTGTTATTGTTTCTATGGCGTACCAAAATGCATTGTCCAGAGTTGTTATATTCGCATTTGGATTCTGAGACTCTGCAAAATAAGTACCAACGGCTCCGAAAATAATTGTTACTGCCGCTATTCCAGTCAATAAAAATATTTCCTTTCCCCTTATATAGCGTACCAAGTTGTAAAGCCGAACTAGTCTGAAAAGGGCGATTAGTTTAAAGCTTAGGACTGGATTGTTAGTTACAGCAAAAGTATCAAGGAATCCAAACAGCGCCAAAGGTAACATAGCAGGAAATTCGTAACAATGACTTATTACATACCTTAACTTCTGTGGTGATGCTCTAACCCTGATGCAAAAATCAATTGCGAGGAAGATGACCACTACCGAGTCAAAAATGTATATTATTAGTAATTGGCGCGCATTTAATGGATGTACGAAAGTAAAGAGAATTATTATCAGAGATATGACAGTGAATGCCGCTATTAGTATATCCCAGTATTCGTTCATTGCTATGTACTATGTCCTGAAATATTTATGTGATACCAAACTCTGTCTTGGTTGTCTTGTTCTATACTAAAACTATCATTAGATGTCATATTGTAGGTATTATAGGTTCATTAGAACTCTCATGAATAGGCTCCATATTTTTCTGTTTTAGATCGGATGTTAAAATTAGAGGGATGATTAATCCTACCTTAAGGCTGAATTGAAACGAAGACCACATCACAAGGAGATAGTAAAGTCAGAAAGCTAACAAAGACCAATTCATCTCAAACCATACAAGATGACGCTCCGATGATCACGCGGTCATCAAAGGAAAAAGACCTACCTACTTTTATATTTTAGTATAATTGATGATATCTACAAGAGTGTATGACTACGATAGGATTAAAATCAACAAAACTCTATGGCAGTTCATTTGTGCGCACGTTTGAATCGAACTTCAATATCGATTGATAGGTTACAGGCTTCGAGTGGCGATAGGATTAGAAATGGGTGTATTTTCAATTGCCTCAGTTTTTTAGAATTTAGATACAAAATATTCAATACTTGTCGCAGTGGGATTCTTCGGCTCACATACTACAACGTATACATGCTCTTGAGACAAGCAATTTGATCGATAACAGACTATTTTATACAGCTGCAATCAATATAATGGCTAATGCAGGATTGTCATTAGGGGCTTTTGGGTATGACCAGGATGAAAAGGTGGTGTCTCACAATAAGGATAATGAGAAATGATCAATTGCATGGCAAGCCATTGCACAAGATATTGATAGAATTTTTGATGGAAGCTAAGATTTCTGGTGCAACCGCCTGGACTGGTGTCGACGGAGGAGATCTACAATCCACCTTGAAGGAATAACCATCAATATGCCGCTGGTGATGGAAGTAATTGATGAACAATCTCGACTTGAACCTTTGCTTCCTCAGATCAAGAGAATGATCAACGATAATGGTGTTACGAGTCTGCACGAGGTTGAAGTGTTCTAATAGATAAGAAAATAATTTTTTAATTTATATCAATCGATCAACTTATCAGAAAATTCAAAATTGTTATGTGATAGTCTCCTGAGAAACAATGACAATCTATCAAAGTCTACATTATATTGGCAATTTAAGCGTGCTCGTAACCTTTCGTCTGAATGCACACCGATTGAGACATCAGCTTTCGCGAAGGCAGCATTGTCATTTTCTGAATCACCTAAATACATTATCCTATTCTTTGATCTGTCCATATCTAGAAGTTTTAATACAGAGTCAAATGCGCTCCCTTTATCGCACTTGATACCATAGATATCAAGGAAAGGGTGTGTACAATACGTTTCAACATATAATTTAGATACTGAAGATGATAATTGCGACTTAGTCTGTTGAATCATTTCATATAAAAAGGGTTCCAATTTTGTCTTGTAAGATAACCAATCTTCTAAATGTCTGTAGTCTATAGTGATTCCTACTAGTATTCTCTCTTTAGAAGTATACTTATGGTCCACAGCTAACTCCTTGAAATTTTGCGATATTTCCTTTGCCAAAGAAGTTAATAATATAGAATTATCGGTTAACGAGTCGATATCTGTTATTAAATGAGCGTCAAAAAGAAGATCACTATCTTTTTTAATGTGAACAGATTCATTACACACGCGCCTCTTTAGAACAATAGTTTCAATACCCATAATACAAGAAACAATTCTAGCGAATGTTATCTTGTCACAAAGAAAGCCGAAATCCTTACTAGATACAACGCAGACAGGTATATATTTAGAAATTTCCGATAACGTTGCGTCCAATTCAACAGGTATTTTGTTGCTACTGATATCCTTTACATTGCTAGTTGAACATAAGGTTCCATCGTAATCAGAGAGGATAGCAGTTATTTTCATGAGTAAAGATAGACACGTCGCCGGTATTAATGTCGACCTGGTGATCGATTGTCTAGAATCAAAGCTCATCCTTACGAATTCTTTTGTTCTGAAGTTTGAAGCGTAGACGAAGCTAGTCATCAGAGTTAAAATCCGTTTAAAATAAACTACTATCTTCTTTAACCGAATGATGGGACTATCCTGTGCAAGCATTGTCGAGCAGGCAAACCGGCAGAATAAATTATCAACTGTGTAGCTGTCAGTCAATGTTCGTAAGCTCCCTGAAACTAGCTTCAGTTTATTAATTGATCAAGAAGAGTTGTTGCAAGCGCAACAAACAAAGAAACAAAGATTACTGCACCCATTAAAGCATCACTTATCTCGACAAATGTTAAAGCCGCAAGAACTGATGAATTTTCAATTGATTTTAGGCTTACCAGATGAATATATCCGTATCTATAGCTTTGTGATCAGTTTCATTATTCTCATCATGCTGTTCCTTTATAGTCTCTCTCAACATGCGTCTACATTCTATTCTGAAGGCCCGGGAGAGAGTCTACCGATTGTACAATTCGTGATATAATGAAATATGTTAAAAAGTGTGGTAAATCTTTTTAGATACAGTTATCGATACAAGGATTGCGATCACACGGTAGGATGTGTCCAAGAAAATAACAAACACAACAATGATAATGTGGTGTCTTAGAATAAGAATAAAAAGAAATGATGAGATTGGAGGCTTACAAAAGCTGCTGCTAGATCTCTTGATGAATGCTAGAATTGATGGTGCGACAGTATGGACTGGTCTTGATGGATTTGGCAAACGTGGAAGGGCAACAACTTATCTGGAAGGCGTGCTCATCAATATGCCTTTGATAGTAGAGGTCATAGATGAAGAGTCAAAACTAAAACCTCTGCTTGCTCAAATTAAGGAAGTACTAAACGGTAAGGGGTTAATTACATTACACGAAGTTGTGGTATTGTTATAGTATCAATTTTATATGCCGGTTAAGTTTATACTAATGAATTTAGACAAAATGTCTGAGGTGGGCACTATTTACTTGCCTTATCCACTTTGGTATCGGAATCAAAGAAGCCGGAATGATTGAGCATATCGTAAAACTATTTCTTATGGGGGCTCTTGCGGCACCCTGAATTACTCCTTAGCGCTTATATACATGCAGAGAATGTAATAGAACAATCGGGATTACCATTTACATTCTTACGCTCAAGCTTCCTTATACGGATATTTGTCAATTTCTTTGCTCAGAATACACAAGATGGAAGAACGAAAACGTAGGCACTATCTACGTATATTGAATCTTTATTCCATATATTAGATCGAAAAGTCACCGCTGCAAATTAATAGAAAAAACCAAATCCATAAATATTTTAGAGTCCAATCTTATATGAAGGCCGGCTCACCCAACATAGCAACATCAGTCACGATATGCTATATTGGGGAGGCCTCCTTCAATTATAATAGGGGGGCTTGCGTAGGGACTTGCACTCTAACATTTCGCTTACATGACATCCATATTGATAGTTCATTCAAAAATTTCCGACAACACATCTCATTATCGTTCTTCGTGACAACTTTCACATGTATTGTTGGTAACGGACCTAAACTCACCGTTCTCACACTCCATAATGAGTTGTGTTCTACTCCATGATAGAGTTATTCGATAGGAAATATCAAATCATTTTCCCTTTCTTTATGACATCAACTTATCTTTAATCATCTTAGAAAAGTTTGAGTACACCACTTTACAGCTTTCTAATAACTCATTTTCATGCTCCTTATGAACTAGAAGATCACTTAGCTCTATGCGTTCCCTTTTTAATTCTTGACTATACTCTTCTGCCCATCTTTGTATCATTTCTCCATTTACCTCCATATGGAATTGGATACCAATAGCACTTCCAAATCGAAAGGCCTGAGGGTACAACTTTGAAGAGGCCATGATAGTTGCTTTCGGTGGAAGATCATATGTATCCCCATGCCACTGGAAAACTTTGATACTCATAGCGTTGATGCCCTTAAACAGGTCCTTGTATCCGGCCTGACTGAGCATAACATTGGACCAGCCGATTTCTTTTTTCCCACCTTTGTAAACGTTGCCTCCTATGGTCTGAGCAATCAATTGCGAGCCCAAACAAATCCCTAGTACGGGAATTTCCTGTTTCAGTGCACCTCTTATTAGCTCCTGTTCCCTTTTAAGATACTCAACATTATCATAAACTGCCATGGGGCCTCCTAAGATAATAATGGCTGCATATTGTTCTGCATTATTAGGGACAGCTTCTTTTTGAGCTTCGATATTTTCAACCTGATAACCATCTGATCTAATTAATTCTCTTAATGTGCCTAGAGTTTCGAAGCTAATATTTTGTATTGACAGTATTTTGTTGTCCATATCTGATACGCCTTTCTTAGAGGGACAGAATCGTCTGTATATATATTTCCAAGAACTAGGAATCATCTGGGCTGAGGAGTGCCTTGTATAGCTGCGAGATAGTGTCGGGAAGATCTTGTAGCGAAGGTTTTTTCTGCCAGACTACTTTTCCATACTGCTAACTAGCAATAGCTGCTAAGGCTCAGGGATCAACAGGTTTAATTTATCATATTTCTAATATAAGTATGAGAAATTGGACCGAAAGTCTGAACAAAATTCCCATGTAAAGAGAATAAGTATCTCACTACCTCCACAACTGTTGTCAGAGTTCAATGCGGCAATGAGAAAGGCAGGCTTCTCTGATCGATCTAAAGCCATTCAGACAGCACTACATTCATTCATAGATCAATATGAATGGCAGAAAAGCGATATGCAAAATGGTGCTGGTACGATAAATATGTTATACGACAACCATATCTTCGATCAAGACACCCTATCCACTCAGATACAACATAGGTACAGCGGTATAATAAGGGCTTCCACTCATATACATCTGGATGCTGATAACTGTTTGGAAACTATAATGCTTAAAGGAGAAATTAAAAAGATGAAGGAGCTTGCAAATTCTCTTTCAAAGAATCGTGGAATTAAAAGCATAAAGATCAACTTCGTTTCATTAGTTTAATAGTCAAAAGTTGCCGGCGTCGACAAAATAACAAGGTTAAAATATTTAAGTAGTACTTTTAGATAAATTAGTAACACTGATGGTATTTAGCAGGAGATCTTTTGAATGGTAGGAGATCTAAAGGCATTCATCGCCGTATCAATCCCGGCAATGCTTTTGTTTGGAGTGCGCCATGCACTTGATGTTGACCACATTACTGCAATAGATAATCTTGTAAGATTACACAATGCAAGGAAAAGGGCTCGATGGGTAGGCACTGGCTTCAGTATAGGTCATATGACATCGGTATTAGGTGAAATGCTTCTCATAATATATACAATAGGCAGCACAACGAGTGGCAAAGTAGACCAGCTTTCATTCTGGGGAGGTGTGATAGGAGCGATTGCTTTAGCAACAATTGGAGCAATCAATATCTATTCAATGAAAAGATGGGGCAAGACAGGCTCAGCTATTCTTGCTAGTAAAGTGGTAGCCAGGACTCATATTTTAGGACCCTTTAGTTCTGCGCTGATTACGGGCCTTGTATTCGGATTAGGATTTGATACTGCTACTCAAATATCAGCATTAACATTAACAGTTGCAGCGTCAGCAACGCTTGGAGTACAAGTAGCACTTATTCTTGCTGGATTTTTTGCTCTGGGTATGATCCCAGTTGATACATTAGATAGTGTGGTCCTTCGTTCAGCATTTTCAAGAATATTTAATACCAAAGGCTTTACGTATATGGCATACGCATTGAGCGGACTCGCCTTAACAATTGCAGCAATGGAATCATACTCTGTCATCACCAAAATGAATATCTTACCTCCGTTAACAGGTCCGGTTTTAGCAGTGATAATTATTTCTGGCGCGTTTGGATATTCTTTTGTGACTCGGAATAGGGCCGGCCCGACTCCTACTCTAGAAGATGACCCCAAGGAAAACACAAAATAGTTTTTTTCCTTCAGAGCTAACATCCTCTCTTCAGAAAATATTAGGGCGAGAGGGTATGAGATAAGGCCTTAAGGCCTGATGCTTGCCTCATTCTTTGTTATGGGCATCCCGTCTACATATTAAACAGCCTAGTACATGCCTCTGCACCGCATATGCTTTTGTAACAGGCACGAAAGGCGCTTTACACAGACATGATGCCAAGGAAGGCATCTATACAAAGATGCTTCAGTGACATTTAGTATTTAATGATTATACCTAAGCCTTCAAATTGACCGAATTATTTTTTTTATTAAACCTCAACCATCGTTATCTGGGTAACTGTCAGCAGAATGTTTTAGAGGTAGACAAACAGTCCTCATTCAACCAACCTTTTCTTGCTAAAATACTGACATTTTTGAGCTGTTGTTCCGCTTTCTAAATGAAATCTCATACATAAATCAATTCCAAAAGATTTCCCTTTTCTTTCGGTAGGTAGGTAGCTGCAAATAGCATTTATAATTTCCGGGTTTATCTTTGAATCTTCACTGCGATCTCCTATCTAGCACGGGTTTTGAAGATATTGATTTGCCGACCATCATCTATTTGTTGAATTCGACCATCATTTGGAGGCGCCCAAGGGAGAACATCTTCTGGATAGAGATTAGAGAAAATGCTGTGGATTATATTCTGGTATAATTCTAGAAAAATGATCTGAAAAATATTTTTCAAACCCATCCTAAGTAATTCATAATAATGTATTCTACTAAAATAGCATCATGGAGAGGCAAAAATAAGCATGAACTACAATTATCATGTGACAAAATCGTATTTTATAAATAATTTAGCACTCGGTTGCCTATGACCGTCCCAAAATTAGTAATATTATGATAATTTAAAAAAAAATTATACTAGAATGAGAAACTGATAAGTACTAAGATTCGTATCTCGTTCTGATGGAGTTAATCGATACGAGTATAGTAGAGCAAATACAGCTCAAGATGATACGTGTATCTCAATTTGCTGTAAGAGACCGGTTTCGAAAAACGGCTAATGAAGATGATGTGCTACTTTCTAACAGTATAAGAGAACATGGTTTGCTCCAACCGATATTAATTCGACCACTTGCTCATGGTTTTGAAATTGTGGCCGGCCACAGAAGGTTCCAAGCATGCAGATCGCTTAGATGGCGATTTATACCGTGTAAGATCCGTGATATGTCTGATAAACAGGCTTACGAGATACAATTAACTGAAAATATGCAGCGCAAATCAATGGATCCGGTTGAGGAAGCAGAAGCTTTTAGAAGATACGTCATGGACTTTGGATGGGGGGGCGTAACTGAGCTCGCTAAGAAGATTGGCAAGAGTGAGGAATATGTGTCACACAGACTTCAACTGCTAAAGTTACCCGATGACATCAAGGAAAAGATCATTTCGACCAGACTGAATGTGAGTCAAGCAATGGAATTAACTACTTTACCTCCAGACAGACAATCCGAAATAATAGACCAAGTTATAAACAGCAACCTCACGGTCAAACAAATCAGGCAGGTAAAATCAGTTCTTCAAGAAGAATGCGTTTTTGAAGGTCTCTCCCACGATCTCAACAATCTCCCCAAATCAATTCAAACAGTTCGAATCACCAAGAAGACTTGTTTGGCTCTACGAGTCACACTTGCTAGGCTCGATAACTTGATAGATGAGGTTCACGTGACCATTGAAGCCGGTCAGAGAGCAGAAATAATCAATTTTCTTATGGGAACCAGATTGAAGATTCATAATTTGATTGATGAAACGATACGTTTCAAAAATACAACTATGAAATCGATCAACAAGTAAAGGCTTTTCTATTATTATCTTCCCAAGAATGGCGGAGTCCATTCGTTGACAAATTCCCTGTATTCTCCGTGGGTGTGTGTAAGAACATGAAATGCCGGATCCTTCATTGGCATAAAGTCATAAACCTCATAAGTTTGGATAATGTCTCCAAACAAGTTCCCGAAATTGTCGCTTTCCTCGTCAGCCATTGTTTCAGTTAGAAACGACTGTATACAAATCCAATCGTATCTGCCCCTAGTACGACCGGAGAAAAGTACGAAAGGAGCATCAACCAAATATTTTTTCAATCCTTCGAGCCTACTTGGAAGATGCTGCGACATTTTGAATGTTACAAGTGCAATTCGTATAGTACGACGCTTTAGCTTCTTAGTATCGACAGAAACGGTGTATCCAGTTATTACATGATCTTCTTCAAGTTTGGTGATCTTGGATTTTATTTCTTCTTCTCTTAATTCATACCCATGATCCCTCAGAAAATCCCGGATCTCTTTAATGTCCTGCCTAGAATTCTTGCTTAACGCCGACAATATGAGTTCATCCGCATTATCGACCATTGATACTATTTTGACGGTGTGTCTTATAGACATATTTACATTATTCTTTACTTCTTGGTTGGAGATTCATGTCATGGTCAGAATTGAAACCAACTGGCTTGGGACCAAAAATCCTCTAAATGGTTTTACACTGGAGGCAGGACCGCCATGACATATCTTATTGCATCATCAGTTGTGTCTGTATGGACATGGGATGGCACACCCCTTCAATCTTCCTCGATTGCATATCAATCTGGGATAAGTGGACCTTTTTGGTATGCCGGCCGGAGCGAGTATTCATAAAAATGTTAGGTTTTAAATTTTGCATGCATGTAAAAAGAAATACATCATAATTACAAAGAGGGCACACTCTTCCAACAGGTGGTGCTTAATGTCCAACATCAGATTAACACATTTTATCTGTATTAAGGTCGGACGCGTTTTAGATTAGGAAGCAATCCTTTAACGATTTTGCTTATTGACTCTACTTGCTGTTATTATGTAAAATATGCACAGTTACTGAATATTACAAACAAATTAATAGACAATATTTCAGAATCTGCCCTCGTGCAAAGGTAGGATTTGATAGCTGTAGCAAAAATAAATTAGCCGATGTCGACTGCGTTGGAAAGCAAAAGTACAAATCAATAATATTTGATCGCATAAATCAATATAATTTACTTTTGTACATAAATCAATATATTTTACTTCCGTAAATTGTCAACAAATGCTTGGACTCGATATCTTAGTAGGAGCCGCAAATTATTCGTCTGGAAATCCGTTATTAGACTTTTTCTACATTCTGTTCAACGGCATATCTGAGGTTCCTTTGTTCAGTTCTCCTATCACTGGAATTCTGATAGTCTCAGGTGTGATTTTGGCTTCACGAACGGCTGGTGCAATGATGGTATTGTCAGGGTTGGTAGGTGCTGGAATGGCTATCCTTCTTGGCGCTCCGTATGGGGACGTTACATTTGGATTATTTGGTTACAACTCAATTTTGACTGGTATGGCATTTTGGTCAGGCCCCTTCGTGCTTGCTAATAAAGCTACCTTCTGGTTATCAGTTTTTGGTGCAGCTGCCACGGCAGTAACATGGATGGCATTTTCGCATTTGATGGGCGATATGTTCGTCTTAGGGGGAGGCGGATGGGCGATTCCGGGCTTTACATCGTCCTTTATCTTTACGACTTGGGCCATGATGTATGCTAGCAAGAGGTATGGACATGCGATATGGCCAGCAGCGCCGACACATGCACCAGCAGAGGAATTGATCGCAGGAAGCAGCAATCCCGTCCAGGTGGTCGTTGAGAAATTTAAATGGACGGCAAAGGAGTTTATTATTGCAACATTAAAAGGGGTATCGCAGGTTACTTTCGTCGAAAACTGGAAGACAGGTATTTTCTGGGTTGTAGGTCTTACGCTCTCATTTGAAATCGCACCAATGATTGCTGGAGCTACCCACCAGGGGCCGTGGTGGGCAAATGGATATACAGCAGGGTGGAACGCGTTGTCCCCTCTGTATTTGGGTGGCGTGATGGCACTTGTAGGTTCGGGGATAGGATCAGCCTTGGCAATTCTCAATAAATTGCCAACAGCAGAGATAAGATTGGGGTTGCATGGTTTTAATCAGGTACTGGTAATGATAGCTCTCACTAGCTTCCTTCCTCTGACGTGGCAGACTTTCCTTATGGCAGTACTAGCTACAGTAGCGTGCTCCGTTGTCGTAATGCCCGCTCTTCAAAGATTTTTCGGAATATGGGGACTGCCTGCTCTAACTGGACCTTTCGTTTTCACTGCTTGGGTATTCTTGCTCGGGATATCATATTTCTCACATATTCCAGCCGGAATAGGATGGTCAAGACCACCTCCTTAGATAGACTGAGAAGGTCCTTTCTTCTCTTGCCATGCATTTGAATCGCATAAATCTTTACATACAAATTAGCAAAAAATTTATGGACATGTAGATGACACCTGTCGAGTTTGAACAGTTTCTAAAATTCTCAAAGGATGGATTATCGGACAAGTCCAATTCTGAAAAAATTCGATTTTTCATCGAATGGTGCAAAAAGAATAATATGGAACAGATCATTCTCAGATTGAGTTCTGAAGATAAAGGTGGTTGGGGGAAGAACTGCTTTCTTGACTTCACGACTAATCGCATGATAGTTAGTAAGAAAAATTTTTTCAGAAAATTTGGAGATTTAGGTTATATTGCTGGAATCGCGCACTATCCTTATAAGCTCACGACAAAGAAATGGAATGTTTTGAGTGCATCCGATACAAAAAAACAAGCGCTAATTATTCCAGAAGATGTCTTAACGAGAGATTCTTCCAATTTCTACATTTGGTATTCCAGTATAGATGAATTTGTTGTGAGGAAAGGAGTAGAGACAATCGTGCGCAATATGCTTGGTACTATGATAAAGGCAAACTTTCTTACAGTCAAGACGTCGAACAAAACATACAATTTTGCGATCCCAGTGAGAAAGAACGGAACTTTTGAAGAAATCCATTTTTGGTTGAGTGTTGTGCTCCCACTAAACCTCTCTGCTGTAGGTTAAGTACTTAGTCGACGTCGGCTCAAGCTTTCCTTCTCTCTAACGATAAACGGAGGAAAGACGATAAGCTAAAAATCGACGAAAATCTCATTTATATAGTTTAATATCTTGAAGTTTATATAATTCAGACTTTCACTATAGCTTGAGGTAAAAAGGAAAATTGATGTTATCACCAAGAGAAATTGATAAGATGTTGATTTGGACAGCTGCAAAAATAGCACAGGATCGAAAAAAGAGGGGAATAAAACTGAACTATCCTGAATCAGTTGCTTACATAGCAGATCATGTTGTGGAAGGAGCTCGAGAAGGCAAGACCGTAGCCGGACTAATGAAATCAGCAAGAGAAATATTGAAGAAAGCTGACGTGATGCCAGGCGTACAAGATATGATACACACAGTGCAAGTAGAGGCCACGTTTCCAGATGGCACTAAACTCGTGACAGTGCATGACCCGGTTCAATAGGTGAAATCAATGATTAGTAAGTCAAAAATTAAAATTAAAACTAAAACTCCAAAAAAAAACCAACTAGAAAGGAGGTTAGCAGCAAATTGATACCAGGGGAATACATACTCTCATCAAATCCAGTCATTTGCAACGAAAATAGAAAGACTGAAAAGATAACCGTCAAGAACACCGGTGATAGACCTTGCCAGATAGGCTCGCATACTCACTTCTTTGAAGTAAATAAAGCACTAGAATTCCCAAGGCAGAAGGCATATGGTTACAGACTGAACATACCGGCTGGGACTTCGATAAGATTTGAACCTGGAGATTCAAAAGAAGTAGAGCTCTGTGAATTTGGCGGCCATCGCATCATTTACGGATTCAACGCTTTAACAATGGGAGGCTTGACTTCGTCAGTGGTGAGAAACGCAGCATTTGAAAAGGCCAAAAAACATGGATATAGGGGAGCATAAGGAGAGAGGATAGAGATGGTTCTTAAATTAACGCGAAAGCAATACACTGATCTATATGGCCCAACAACCGGAGACAAAGTAAGGGTTGGAGACTCCGACCTTCTCTTAGAGGTGGAAAAAGACCTGATAACACCAGGGGATGAATGTGTCTTTGGTGGAGGAAAGACATTAAGAGATGGATTAGCACAGACACCAGGCATTACAAGTGCGAATGGAGCTCTTGACTTTCTAATTACAAACGCCATGGTTGTCGATCCGGTACTTGGAATAGTCAAGGGTGACATCGGCATAAAGGACGGCAAGATTGCTGGAATTGGAAAAGCTGGTAATCCCTATACGATGGACAAAGTGAATCGCAATATGGTTTTTTCCGCATGCACAGAAGCTACTGCAGGTGAGAATACCATCTGCACGCCAGGACACTTTGATACTCACATACACATGATATCCCCGCAGCAGTACGTCGATGCCATCAGTGGCGGTATCTGCAATATGATAGGAGGCGGAACTGGTCCAGCGGATGGGACTTGTGCGACTACCTGTACACCGGGTGTCTTTAACATGAGTAGAATGATGGAAAGTGTGGAGGATATACCGATGAACTATGGTTTCTTGGGCAAAGGCAATGACTCTCATCCATCTTTGGCACCACTGATGGAACAGATAGAAGCAGGGGCATGTGGTCTCAAAGATCATGAAGACTGGGGTACTACTGCAGCAGTTTTAGATGCATCTTTGAAGGCAGCAGATGCTACTGACACTCAGGTGGCCATTCATACAGATTCAATTAATGAATGCGCGTACGTTGAGGACACGATAAATGCAATCGACGGTAGAACAGTGCATAGTTACCACACGGAAGGTGCCGGCGGTGGTCACGCACCTGATATCATGAAGATTGCAGGAGAACAATTCGCATTGCCTTCTTCAACAAACCCGACTAGGCCTTATACAGTAAATACATTAGACGAGCATCTGGACATGTTAATGTTCTGTCACCATCTGAATCCCGCTGTGCCTGAGGATGTCCATTTTGCAGAGTCCAGAATAAGAGCTGAAACCATTGCTGCGGAAGATGTTTTACATGATGAGGGTGTTCTGAGCATGTATTCGTCTGATAGCCAAGCGATGGGCAGAATCGGTGAAGTTGTAATTCGTGCTTGGCAGACGGCAGACAAAATGAAGAAGATGAAGGGCAAACTGAAAGAGGAAACGGGAGATAATGATAACTTCAGAGCAAGGAGGTACATTGCAAAAACGACGATAAATCCTGCAATAACGCACGGTGTAGCGGACTATCTTGGTTCGCTAGAAGTTGGCAAGTATGCAGACATTGTGATGTATCCAACGGCATTCTTTCCTGCAAAGCCAAAGATGGTGCTCAAGGGAGGATTCATAACATGGTCAATTATGGGAGATCCCAATGCATCGCTTCCAACTCCTGAGCCAGTCTTCTACAGACCGATGTTCGGAGCACTAGGAAAGGCAGTAAAGAAAACTTGCTTTACATTTACGTCCAAGGCAGCCGTGCGGCTCGAAGTACCACAAAAACTAGGGCTTGAGAAAGTGATCTTGCCAGTAAAGAATTGCAGGAATATTGGCAAGGAGGATATGATGTGGAATGACAAGACCCCAGAGATAAAAATAGATCCGGAGACATACGAGGTAACATTGGATGGAAAAATTGCAACTGTCGATCCAGCAAAAGAACTCTCTTTAGCACAAAGGTACTTTATGGCTTAGGCAGTGATAGAGTCAGAGAGCAAGTAAAGGAACAATAATCTAAAATCGTTTCTTTTTTTAGTAGTATCACATACCTTTATTTTTGTCTATAATCTCTACAAAAGTGAGTGGTACCTAATGTCAAATCCTAATTATGGTGTATGGAGACCCATGGCAGAGAACGTAGAGTTCAACGCCTTGGAATCCAATTCCAATGCAGTGATGGCCGTCGCAGATACTGTAAGAACAACCTTGGGTCCTAAGGGACTGGATAAGCTTCTGATAGATCAAGCTATGAACAGGCACATATCAAATGATGGTGTAACAATTTTGCTTTCTCTGAGGGCAATACACCCAGTTTCAAGAATGATTGTAGAGATAGCAGAGAGGCAGGAGCAATTGGTTGGTGATGGAACAACAACAGCTGTCGTCATGGCAGCGGAAATGATAAAGGAGGGCAAAAGGCTCGTAAAGGAACTTGGAGTTCATCCAACAAAAGTTGTGGAAGGAATAGAAGGTGGGGTCAAAGAAGCTTGTCAGTTGCTGGAAAAAGAAGCAAAGAAGATCTCTCTTAATGAAATTGCGCTAGAACAGGTAGTCAAGACATCTTTGTCATCAAAGCTGGACGGACGGAAGTTGTCTTTGCTTGTGATTTCGGCACTGAGATCTGTTGGAAAGAATGCGTTGTATAATGGCTTGTATGACTTTGATAAGACGATAACGGTCCTTCGAAGGACTACCATGGAAGATAGAATTGTCAACGGTATAGTTCTCGAGAGAAAAAGGATGGATCCTGAAATGCCTTTGGAGATTAAGGATGCAAGGGTTATGATCGCAAGATTGGATTTGAAGCCTGTTAAAGAAGCTTGGGTGAAGGAAAATAGCAAGTACGAAGAAATTCTGAATATGGAAAATGACAGGGTCGCCAAGTCAAAGGACATAGTTAACTCCCTGCTGGCAACCGGTGCGAACGCTATTTTGATAGCATCTGGTGAGGTAGATCAGGTTATAGAAAACCTACTTGTAGCGAATAAAGTGTTTGCTGTACGTATCTCTATTGAAGAGATAGAATATTTATCCCGCTATACTCGTGCTAAGCCTGTTAGGATGATGGACGATCTGAAAAAATCAGATATTTTAGGCAAAGCAGATCATATCTACGAAGATGAGGATAATGGAGTAATTTACATAGATAATGGGCCGGGCGGGAGTATGGCTACAATGATAGTTTCTGGTACGACTAAGGAAACATCTCTTGAGAGGTGGAGGGCTGCCATAGACGGGATAAATGCTGCAGAAGCAGCCCTGAATAAGGGTGTTGTTGCTGGTGGAGGGGCCGCAGAATTGCATGTTATTGAGAAGGTAAAAAACCTAAGGTTGAAGGGCCTGGAACAGGTTGGTCTTGATGTTGTCACATCAGCTCTTGAGAGCATCATGCGTCAAATACTCACGAATGCTGGCTACAATGGACTTGAAAAAGTTATGGCGGCAAAAGCTTCTCCAGATACCTTTGGTATAGATATCGACTCAGGTGATCCAGTAGACATGTGGAACTTGGGTGTGCTTGACCCATTGCTGGTAAAGACCATGGCTCTTGAGGCTGCTGGAGAGATTGCTAAATCTGTTTTGCGAATTGATAGAAACCTAGCAGCAGAGGATCTTAGCCAACAGGCCTTATCAGAGACAAGGAGATGATTTGAGAAAATGTTGGTTCGACACTGTGTTGAAGAATCTAACGTTGATGAACACTTAGTGGTAACTGATCCTACAAAGGTAAGACATGTGGTAATTTTGGCTGGCAGAATAGAATCAATGTCCGGCTTGACTGATCCTGCATCACATCTTAACCTTGATTATCCAGACCATAAGATTACCACATGTGTTATTGCTGAAAAGTTTGAGATTAACGCCAAAGTAAAAATTGATGATCAGGGACTTGTTGTTGCGAGAGTTGATAGATCAACTCTTGGACATTATGGTCATGTTGACTACACACAAAGATTGTTTGATATGATTGAAGCAGTAAAGAAGAGCCACAAATCAAGGAAGACGAGAGAAAAGGAGTAGACAATAGTTGATCACAGTGGATTCCGTACTTGGAAATATCAACAACGATAAGAAACTCAAGGAAAAATATGATGAAATGACTGCGAGAAAAGTTTGTGAGACAATCAAAATCAGCAGATTAGAATCTCAACGAGTCAGAATGAGAAAAATCTCTGACAAGGGGACAGACGTCGCCCTCACCCTTCCGCCAGGCACTCGGCTTAAACACGGCGATGTTATAATTATAACAGAAAACAAAATGGTTGTTGTTGTGATAGAATCGGAGGACGTTATTATGATAGAGATCAGAGATAACATACACCAAGACGATATAGTCGAAGTACCTGTCAGGGTCGGTCATACTATAGGTAATCTGCATCGACCAATAAGGTTAGAGGGAAACAAAATATACTTTCCAATTCAAGCAGATACTGAACTGGAGATGTTCAAGAAGCTCTTCGAACCAATTAATGAACATCTGGATATCAAAAAGACAACGATGGTGTTCGAACCGGAAGATGGAACAGAAATACATGAGCATTCATAAGGCAAGCATAGAGGAAATAAGCATGTTGCAGCTTTCTGATTCTTTTTTTCCAAGTGGTATGTATACAACATCCAGCGGTTTGGAGGCTTTATACTACAGTGATAGGAAGATAACAGATGCAGATCGATTGCGCGATCTGATAAAAGTGTATTTGGAACATCAGTTAGGCCCGGCTGATTGTAGTGCTCTTGGGAACTCGTATCAACATATACAAAGAAAAGATTTGCAGAAACTAGTAGAAGTGGATAATATAATATTCTCGATGAAGCTTATCGAGGAAACAAGGAATGCTTCGACCAGATCTGGAACGCAGGTACTAAGATGTGTGAGCTCATTTAGAACCGATAACAGCATGTTGAATGGATATCAAGAAGCAATAAAGGATAAGAGAGCTTCCGGAGTTTATCCTGTAGCATTGGCGGTATGTAGCAATGCCCTGGGAATTTCAAAGTATAGGGCTGGTCTAATGATGCTTTATGGTTTCAGCGTAAGCATGGTGGGAGCCGCACTTAGACTGGGCGTGCTACAGCATTTTGATGGACAAAGAATCATTCATGAGTTAAAGCCGACTATCTCGGAGACTGTAGAAAAGAATATCGACAGACCATTAACTAGCCTGTGGCAGTTTGCCCCGGATATAGATATGCTCCAAATAGCACACGAAAGAATGTCATCAAAAATGTTTATTACTTGATTGGGAAGTACCTCTTTTATGAGCTCTAAGAGAATCCCTAGATTAGGTATTGGCGGGCCTGTCGGTTCAGGAAAGACTATGTTGATAGAGCAGGTGGTTCCTAGATTATCATCCAGAGGTTACAAAGTCGGGATAGTATCAAATGATGTGGTCTCAAGAGAAGACGCTGAACGGATGAGACGAAATCTTGCGACGGAAAGGGGTTTGATGTCTGAGGAATTGGTAGTAGGACTTGCAACTGGAGGATGTCCTCATACAGCCGTACGCGAAGATCCGTCAATGAATATCTCGGTCGTAGAGGAGATGGAATCAAAGCATAGGGATCTCGATTTGATCTTTATTGAGAGTGGAGGTGACAATATTACCACCACTTTTAGCCCTGCGCTAGCCGATTACTTTATTTATATCATAGATGTTTCGGGTGGTGACAAATATCCAAGAAAAAGAGGTCTCGGGATAGAGAGCTGTGATCTCTTAGTCATAAATAAGATCGATATTGCACCTTACGTTGGCGCAGACCTCAGTGTCATGGAAAGAGATGCCAAGGTTATCCGAGGCAGTAAACCGTATGTGTTTGTGAACTGCAAAAACGGCCAGGGAACTGAGGAAGTAACAGAGCACATAATAAGAGATGTTCTTTTCGAGGCCCCTCCAAACGCGGTTATAAAGAGATAGGTTACAAAGATAGATAGTATTAATGAGTAGCCTAGAATTTTACACCCCGGATGATATTCCGCCGGAGGTACATGCATACGGATCAGAGCTGAAACAGCTGCAAGTAGGAAGTGCAGGCAAGATAGGTGCTCTGACATTATTATTAGAGCAAGATCAAGAAAGGCGAAAGACTGTTGTCAAAGAACAGTATTCTAAGGTTCCACTTTTCACTCAAAGAGCGCTTTATTTGGAAGAGTCACTGCCTTCTATGGCTTATATTTACATAATGTCTCCTTCTGGAGGAATACTGCAGGGTGACAGGTACAGGATGGATATAGTGCTGAAAAATAAGGCTTGTGCTCATATAACTACGCAGGGAGCAACGAGGGTATACAGAATGGAGAGAAATTATGCTACACAGATCGTAAATGTTGTTGTTGATGAAGGGTGCTACCTTGAATTCGTTCCTGACCAAATAATTCCTTTCCGTGACTCACGTTTCTACCAGACAGTTAATTTGAAGGTTCATGATAATGGCACAATGATCTACTCCGAAATGATAGTCCCGGGAAGGGTTGCAAGCGGAGAATCATTTCAATATGATATTTGTTACATGAAGGCTTTAGCAAAGAATCAGAAGGATACGTTAAGGTTCATTGATATTGCCGTATTGGAGCCTAAGAAACGCAACTTGAACACAGTAGGGATACTGGGCACTTTTGATGTCGTAGGAAGTACTTACATACTTACAAAGGCAGATTATGTCAAAGAATTAAAGGATGAGATAAATTCTGGGTTACAGAAGTTTACGCATTTTGCAGGAGGTGCATCGATCCTGCCGCATAATTCTGGGGTAATAGTGAGGATGCTAGGCAATGTTGCCAGCGATCTTAGGAATGCAATCTATGAGATAATCAAAATCGCGAGGAAAATAATACTTAATGCCTCGTTTAGCGGAATGAGAAAAGGATAACTATTTTTGGTCAAATTTGGTTTGTATCCTTATTATTTTATCTTCTGCCTGTAATCCAGAATTCGGTAACATTTATTTTATGTCCTTTCTGATCACGGTGAGCGTTAGCAGTCCAGATTTCATCGAATACGTCATTACAATCTTGACACCACGCAGTAAAGTTTTTCTGATGTCTATCAAATGCGTTCATATGTCTTATCCGTCACAATTACCATAAAAATCTTCATGACATGTTGAGGAACCATTTATAGGAGTATCGATTTGTATCCTTCATTTGATCCGTTGATTATGGTTTATTCAAGAGCGATGGTTGCATGCATAAAATGATCATCTGGGAATTCCTGTTTAATAAAATTTAACATTTGTGTATAGCAATCAGGACCTTCAAAGGTCTCAGTCGTCAGTACGCCCTGCCACATGTTTACCTTTATTGTAATTGTATCTGGCTTTAACTCTAATTGAATCTTAGTCGGTTCCATATCTAATGGGATTTTCGTAGTACAATTTAATTTTGTGACATGGGTAATACAAATTTTCAACAACGTTTTTGCTTTTGGATTGCTGCCTGAGAATGTTAATGATTGTCGAACTTTCTGATCATCCGTTTATGTAAAACCTACCAGTCTATTCATATGATTTTGCAAAGAATTACTGCCTTAGGAGCCACAACCCAACGCTGATATCAGCTACGCGCGCGCATGAATGGGCATCACAATACTCGAAAAACACGCGTTTGTTCCCTCTCCTCAGAAATAAAATCGGTTATCAGAAATTCAGTTTCTGTTATTCTATGTCTTTTCATTGATTGGTGTTCTTTTGCAAGAATCGGATCCTCAAATACCGAGTCGCGTTCCTCACACCGCGCTGTAAATTTCTTTTTCTTCATATTGATACGGCAATTGCCCATTATATTCTATGCAGATTTCAATTAGATAGGCATGAAGTCAGTGCATAATGTGAAACCTCTTATGAGTATCTTGCAAAGATTGCTAATATTTATAAGTCATATTTAGTTATAATGATCTCCCAACGATCGGCTACAGGCAACATATAATGAATACGAACAAGAGCTTGACTGTTCTTACGGAGATTCCCACGGAGGAAATGCAGAAAGTATTAATTTTCATCGAAAATGCAAATCAGATTATCTCCGAATATTTTGGCGTCAGAACATCATTTGACATAGTTATATGTCATGGAAGTTGGGAAATGGAAATTCAAGTCATATCTAGAAGACGAGAACAACCTTTGCAATATGATGATACAAAATCCGTTGCAATAACTGATTACCATTTAAAGGAGATTATCATTAGGTACGACGTTGCCAAATTTGGTCATTACTTGCATGAGCTAATACACGGTATAATTAGCAAAAATCATTCACAGCAGCTTAGAGAAGGCTTGGCATGGTATTTTACTTTGAAGCTGACAGAACGATGTAGGTACGTGAGACCGAAATATCCCTCATGGATAGATAATCTCTATATATACCCCGTAAAGAAGTTAGCCCAAATTATCGGCGATGACTTTCTAAAGGATTTTGCGCTTGGAAACGGAGTTATCCAAGAAGATGCGTTTCCCTCTGATGTACAAGAGCTATTCCTGCCTGAGGAATTCTATTATGCAAAAAAGCGGTATCACAACTAACAACCCGTTGATTTTGTTAATGTTTGCTTTGTCAATAAAAGTGCTCTAT
Organism: Candidatus Nitrosopolaris wilkensis; assembly: GCA_003176995.1. Classification (GTDB taxonomy): domain Archaea; phylum Thermoproteota; class Nitrososphaeria; order Nitrososphaerales; family Nitrososphaeraceae; genus Nitrosopolaris; species Nitrosopolaris wilkesensis. The sequence goes on along the minus strand of QHBN01000195.1, from coordinate 203 downwards.
CGATAAAAATCATTGTAGTTAATGCTTATTAGCCGTTAATAGTCGAAAATTCCTTCTGTTACATACAATCGAACGATATGAAATTCATACCAGCCGATCATGACTGAGACTCTAGAATCATAGTTTAATTTCAAAAACTATTTTAAACTTGGTTCGTATTAAATCTCCTATCGATTGTTCATTAGTTGTTGTACTTACACACT
>QHBN01000194.1:14521-42191 GCA_003176995.1 Candidatus Nitrosopolaris wilkensis | reverse complement strand
TATCTATTGTGCTACAAGCTAGAAAGTAGCAATAGAACTAAAGGATACAGTATCAAATATTTTCTATCTCTATAAAGAAGAGCGGAGTTTCTGTTCCCATGCTTCAGAGGGCAAGCTAATCCCAACTGGTGGCGTTGTATGAGCATATCGATGGACATGTATTTGCCGAAAAGGTGACAGATCCTTGATACCTAATGCGTGGAACTACGGATTATTTATGGTTAATTCTTCATGATTTTGTTGGGTGAACTAAAAAGGTGTCGTATGCAACGTAGCCAGTTCTTCATAGATTGTTAAGAAAATTATAATGTAGTAAGATCATCTAACTCTTTCAGGAGATCCTTCCTTGTGTTTTCTATGTGTCATCATTTCACCTTTCGTTGAACAGTGAGGAAATGATTCAACAGAATCCTTCATTCGTTTTGCGTTGTCGTTTATGTTATCCCTTACTATGATTTTCATCTAGGTAAAATCCATTCAGACCATCCTGTAGGATCACGATGCTAACTTAAATACTAAACCTTTACGAGGTTAGACGTAGTAGACGCACTCATTTTCGCTACTTTTTAGGAAGATACTGTGAGGCATCTTGTAATATGCAAAAATAAACTTTGTTTGTATCATATTACCAATGTACGGTAACGCTATTCTGTACAATGATGCGTACCTATTGATTCAAAGACCTATTACTGACTTTACTGTATAATATAAGTATGATACTAGAACTTAGAAAAAACGTATCGATGATATTATAGTGTCGTGGTAATTCCAGCTACAAAGATGGTCAGCGCCTTTGTAGGTATAGCGGCAATAGCAGTAATGATGACTATCAGGGCGCGTGGTGAGGCGCTTGCAAATCCACAACATTGTGATAAGTCAGGAAGTCTTTCCTGCTATAGCATAGGTTATTCGGACGGACAGGCTAATCCCTGGACTACCTGTCCGAGTGGTCACAGCTCAAACTTTTGTGATGGATGGAATGCTGGAGCAGGGACCTCGGGCAATAATAATAATAACGGCAACAATAACAATCTAGTGATGCATGCTATGGCTACTCCCCAATGAATGTTGTAATGAACAGCTTTAGGATAGCACCAGCACGGTAGCTGCTATCGATCCCAACTTAGCGGAATTAAGGGTCTTGAAATCTGCTGCCTGTGCAGCAGGCTGATTTAAAATCCCACTAAATCGTCTACGCGGCCAAATTTTGGAAAATTTTTTTACCTTTTGCTATACTGCAGTGGTAATATTCTATTAGGTGATAATGAATATGGCTACATTTTAAAATACGGCTGGCGGAATGCCAATCGTGATTTTAAGAGAAGGAACTAAAGAAAATAAGGGTAGAGAAGCACAGAGAAACAACATTGCCGCAGCCAAGGTAATAGCAGATATGGTGAAAACTTGCCTGGGGCCACGTGGTATGGATAAGATGCTAGTTAGTTCTATTGGAGATGCTACGATTACAAATGATGGTGCAACAATTCTAAAAGAAATAGATGTTGAGCACCCTGCGGCAAAAATGATGGTTGAAGTTGCCAAATCTGTAGATAATGAAGTGGGTGTTGGAACAATATCATCGGTAATTCTCGCTGGTGCTTTACTAGGAAAGGCTGAAGATTTGCTTAACAAGAATGTCCATCCATCAGTAATTGTTGATGGTTAGGATGCTGTTTCTCTACAAGCACTGAAACTATTACAATTTCAATTAAAGTGGATATAGAAGACGAAGAACTCTTGATGAAGATTGCTATGACTAGCATGTATTCCAAGCTAGTATCAGAAGATTAGTCCTTTGTTAAGTCAAATCGCTGTAAATGCAACAAAACAGGTGGCAGAAAAAAATGAAGTTAATGGTGTTAGTCTAAGAGTAGACCTTGACAATATGAAGGTCGAGAAGAAAGCAGGTGCCTCTATACATGATACGAAATTGATCAAAGGCATAATACTTGACAAGGAAGTTGTTCGTTCAGGGATGCCGAAGCTAATAAAAAATGCCAAAATTGCATTGATTAACTCCGTATTGGAAATCGAAAAGACCGAAATGAATGCTGAGATCCGTATTAATGACCCTCAGCAAATGCAAGGGTTTCTTGATGAAGAGAACAAGATGCTCAAATCTATGGTCGACAAGATTATGAAAGCAATGTCGTAGTATGTCAAAAGGGTATTGATGATATACAACATTATCTCTCAAGTTCAGCTATTCTCGCAGTAAGGCGTGTAAAAGAAAGTGATATGTTCAAACTATCTAAAGCAACAGGTGCCAAAGTAGTAAGTAATCTAGATAGTTTAGATGCTAGGGATCTGGGTTCTGCTGTTTTAGTCGAAGAACGTAGGATCGAAAATGACAAATGGGTCTTTATAGAAGGGTGCAAAAATCCCAAAGCAGTGATGATTCTTGTGAGGGTGGCTCACAGAGAGTAGTTGATGAAGATGAAAGATCAATACATGATGCTTTGATGGTAATAAAGGATGTTCTGGAAAGACCTGAAATAGTGGCAGGGTGCGGTGCTACCGAAGCGTACTTCGCAAACGAATTGAGAGGATGGTCAAGCAATCTCGAAGGAAGAGCGCAGCTGGCAGTTCAAAAGTTTGCAGATGCACTTGATTCAATTCCGCTAGCTCTTGCAGAAAATGCAGGTATGGATTCAATTGATACCATGACTGAACTACGAACAAAACAAAACAAGGGGGCCAAATGGACTGTAGTGGATGTCCGAAATACAAAAGTTACTGATATGTTTAAACAAGATGTGCTAGAACCTCTTGTGGTTAAGGAACAAATCATAAAATCTGCAACCGAAGCAGCCTCTATGTTATTGTGAATAGACGATTTAATCACCGGAAGCAAGTCCAAAATGCCTCCTGGACCACCTGGCGGCGGCTACGGCGGTCGTATGGATATGTAGTAGATTAGGTCATAAGAACATGACAACAATGTGCAACCTGAAAACGGATGTTATTCATACCCATAGATTATGTGCTATACCTAATAAGACAAGTCTTACGATGAAAATCGAAACGGATTGCGTTGGATGTAGATCTAAACTATCAAGATCCGTGTCCACCTATTCTTCTTTGTCCAGCATTATTGGCAGATCTTAGTGCATTAAAAAGTATAAGCTCGGTGATACATATATCCTGGCCTGGGTCATTTTAGTCAATTAGGGTCCTGGCGATTGCCTCTATTCCCTGTGTTATCAAAGGTGGTACTCCTTCGTGGTGCAGGGGCATCATTCTCGTGTCCTGGATGTGATCTAATGTGACTCCAGTGTTCTGAATTTGTGATTGCACTTTTGCAAACAGGGCAGTTTCCATAACCACATTTATGATATCCTATGAAGAGGGGATGAATTTGTAGATTACATTTAACGCATTTATTTTCCAAAGAATATTTTACAATTTTCTTTAATACTGCGTACTATTAGGATGTATCGATCACTTGCCTCAGCTGGATTTTACCCATAATAGAACGGAGAAAGAAATTAATTTTGTATAGTATTTACTTTTTAGTCGATCATTGGTACTTATATTCTGCCTGCACGTTTTTTACCTGATTATCATAGCGTAGTGGATTCGTTATTCATTACTTCCAGTATGCTGAATTAGTCTAAAGTACTCTTCATCAGCCTGTGGTTTTTCATACATCGATTATATGAAACACGGTGGATAGGTTAGATTGAAATGATGGTTTTCATACTACTTTTATTTATACGAAACCTAAATGCTCGCATAGCAAAATTTAAGTGACTATAACCGCTTTTGCGAATCTATCTGCTACATCGGTGACTTTTACCTTATGCTTGTTCCCAACTTTTGCATTCTCTACAAAAACTACAAAACCCTGTACTCTTGCAATTCCATCTCCTTTTCTACTTATTTCTATAATGTCTACTTCGTATTCCTTACCAACTTCGACTGGTTTTGGGGCAGTAGAACCTCTGTCGAAGCCTCTACCACCGCCGCCACCATAACTCCTGCCTCTACCGTAACTCATTTGTAAAGGTTATTGGTTGTCGTCCTAATATAAACGGGCTATATCGGTGAACATAAAAAAGGAGTTTTCAATGCAATTTCGCTTGAGAGGTGTAATATAAGCAAGTTACAATCTTGTAGATGTGACTAGATGACACCAAAAATTAGTTATATTGTAGACAGAACAGCTCAAGACAAAGGCGGAGCAGTATAGTCATTCATATATTTGAGTGAGTATCATTAACATAGCTTAACATTAACATGGTAACTATAATCCAAAATTCAGTTGCATGCTAAACACACAAAAAGATCAGACGATCATTACCGATAAGATACCAGATGCAATAATTGAGAAAACTGCATACATCTACAGAAAAGCCCGTTACAGAAGATTAGGACGGGGAGGGGAGACATCAGCAGCATTAGCCGCTGCTCCCTAACTAGCATGCAGAGAACAAGGGACTCCAAATGAGAGTTCCATAATTAGTAACATCAAACGCAAAACAATATCACGGCAGTAGTAGTGTTAGCACGGATCTAATGGTCACCGATACGGTCCATCTTGTCCATCACGTCAAAATGTTATATGATTCTGGAGTATACCTTTATGAACATATTAGTAAAACCAGTACAACGATGTAAAGCATTGTGATGTTGATGCTTATTACACATTGTCTATTGAAGACTTCAACTCAGATGATATATCGGTTATTGAATTATATCTAAAATGTGCAAAGAAGGAACTCACGAAGATTATTGATGATTTTCCGTGCATAAAAGCGCTTAAAATGGAACCAGCGTCGTAACCATGTCAGTAGTACTAATTTATCATAATTCTAATTTTAAGTGAAAGATAACCTAATGGGATCTAGCAATGATGCCATCATTCCCTTCAGTTACCGACCTTTCTCCTCTTGGTAACGACTTAAGTAGATATTGACCACGGAAATACCATTATTAAATTAGTTCAAGACTAGAAATGTAAAAATCTGTCGTACGTGTTATTCATTCGAAAATGACTCACAAAATTACTTGTACTACTAATTTTGCAACTTCGGTAATAGATGTATTGTGTGAGTTGAGGACTACTATCCTGTAGGTCCTCTAGATTGGTAGCCATTAGTATTTCATATGCCTTTTGAGTATTAGAACATACATTCTTTTTGTTACGTTGACATTAGAGATTGGATATAACGGTAGGCTTTGCCAGAAAAAACTGAAAATTTCTGATATAAGTATGTTAATGGATAAAACGAAATGCTGATCGAAGTTAATCCTGTTAAGTAGTAGTCTGATATTTGGTTAAACTTGTCATTCGTCTTGAAGCTAATTTTGGATTATTGTGATTGGCAAACTCCTATCTACAAGTATTGGCATCTTTGTCCGCTATCCTTACCAACATTTAACAATTAAGAATATAGCTTGCTCAAATATGAGGTTCAAAGATGAAGTCTAAAACAGAATACCTTACATTCAATATCAACACTAGACGTGCATTCATCAACATAACTCCAGATGTTAGAAGGACTGTTGAAGGAAGCAAAATTAAGGAAGGTCTGTGTTTGGTAAATGCGATGCATATTACAGCTAGCGTTTTTATAAACGATAATGAGAGTGGTTTGCATGAAGATTTTGATATAAGGCTTGAAAAATTAGCACCACATGCTCCTACTGAACAATATAAACACAATGAGACAGGTGAAGATAATGCTGATGCACACTTGAAGCGCCAGATTATGGGGCGAGAAGTTGTTGTTGCCATTACTAACGGGAAACTAGAATTTGGTCCATGGGAGCAGATATTTTACGGGAAATTTGACGGCCGACGGGATAAAAGGGTACTAGCGAAGGTAATTGGCGAATAAAGTTAGAAAACTACGCATCGTCGGTGGTCACTAAGGCTGGATAGAGAGTATTAATAGTCTTATAACAAACAGCGGATCCTAAATCCTCTACCTACAAAATCATTAATCACTGAATCATTATCCTTTAGTAAATCCCTCTCGTTAAAAGCTTTTCAGCACATGCAAAATAAGAATGCATTTAATACCTTGAATAGAAAAGAGAGAGATGTCAAAAGAAAGTGCTTCTAGTGACGAACACGTGATTGTTTGTAGTGAATGTGGAAGAGAATTGATAGTTAAGGACATTGTTAACAACGGAGCGGCCTTTCTAAGTCATCTGAAGATCGACCATGGTATAACGTATACTCCGCAACGCATGACTGAAGTAAAAACTGAAAGAAAAAGAAGTACTGAGAAGCTTATATACAAAACAGACAATCACTAATACGATGGATAAAAGCCCTCTCAAAAAAAGTATAAAATGTACATTGATCCCCAGTGAACGAAATTGACTATAGCTACCTTGAGCGCCACGAATTTCTCGTTGATATTTAGTCCACGCTACATCTGATGTCTTGTCTACATTTTTCAACCGTCTCAATTTGTTAATTTCAGATTATTACTTGTCTTCATGTTGTTCATTTTGTCAATTTCATGTCCTGTATTGAAAATATTAAAAATAGAAGAAGTTCAGAGACTTCTACTATGCTAGTTAAAATAATTTCTTAGTAGACATCTTGTAACATACGATCAACCTCTTCTTCTGGAACATCAAAAAAATCAAATGCAGATCTCATAAGTTTGCTATTTGTACCATCATATCTTTTTTGGTTTATTCTTGCCTTGACAAGTGTTTCTGAAATATGTGTTAACAATACTTGTGCGAAGTGATTCCACTCTTGCAAGTCTTTGTCAGATCTTAGAGATGCCAATATAGGATTCAATTTTGCAAATGACGCAATTATAAGTACTCTGTACTTCTGCAAATCTTTTTTATATGGATTACTATCAGGTATAGACCGAATTTCAGAGCACACGATGTGTTGGTATTCGTCCAAATTCTTTGCAATTGTAGAGGTGCTGCCAATACTTGCCACTCTGTTTCTCTGGAACCTAACATTAACTGCTATACCTTCAAAAAGCCCCTCTATTTTATCTATGACCAGGTCTTGCGATGTGATGCCGTCCTTGGATAATAATTTATGGCATTTTATATCATTAATAATGTACCTATTAATAATTCGTGAATAATGACTATTGAAAGTAATAATAATAATAAATTCTTACTCCCCATATATACATAGCTCCCGTGTCTGAATGGGCTAAGTATCTCCAATCGGTTAAAGAAGACGTGATAACATATTTCATTGCTCATCAAAATTTGCATCCCTGCGTACTACTATTCTTATATACTATTCCTATACTACTTGTAAAACAGTGGAAGAAGGAACGCAGACCTGCGTAATGGAGAACCATTAAACCCCTCAACAACCAACTCAATTTCCACTATTCGATAATTGAAACGAAAATGTTCTGTATACGTATCTTGTTCTTTCTGTTCTCTTACAAGAATAATAACACATCATGTTCCACAAACATTAAGAAAGATGTGAGAGTACACAAGGAGGTGAAGGATAGCCTTATAATATAACATGAAACAATATAGTATAGCCTAGAAATGACTATAAATTCAAACTCTAGAAGTTCAAGTTCAGCAAGCTTTATCGGAAGTGGGATTGGACTACCGAAAGAGGATAAAGCAGGCTTAGAAGATAATTTTCATGAGTTTATTAATAAGAGAAAATTCCGATTTCGTGGGAAATATAATCTTAATATTCTGGACTTAGAGCATGAGATTAGTAAATGGAATAAAACGTACACTTCCTTTCTATATCATGCCAGCATTAATCCTGAAATAATATATGAAAGGGCGTCTGAAATATATGAGGAAGGCAGATTATTCCAGAAGCAAATAAGAGATATTGCAGAAAAGATAGTCCATGATGAAGAATTAAAGTTGTTAAAGTAAAGTCAATTACTAGATAATAAGAAAGTTAGTTGAATTATTTTCTATTTGTATTACAGTTGACCTATTATTTGATTGGTAGTGTTGCGGCTATTTTGCTCTTCGTCTGGTGTCCGACTAAAGAATGTCTTAAGCACCTTTTTGGATAGCTTATCCTATCCATTATCACCATATCAGACTGGTAAATGTCTCGAAACAGCGAACTGTATTTCGACGTTCGCTCTGCTCACTATCTCGTAACAGTTTTCATAATAACGCTAATCTTAATTGCCTAAATAAGTCAAGCACGAACGGGCGAGTAGAAGATTGTACATATCCATTTGTTGAAGTTAACTCGCATTCGCATTTTGTATACCTGTGTATGAGTGTCTCTCGTAGGTATTCATGCATACCTATTTTCATTGTATCATTTTTTTCATGTATTAACGTTACTAATATGTAGTAATGATAGCCATATGTTATTGCTGTAAAAATATGATGATATTTACCCTTTTCCTATTTATTTGTAATAGAAGATTTTATATTCACATCTCATAATTTCTTGCTACCCAGCGTAGAAATAATACTCACAAAGCAAAGGCTCAATTCTGATAGTTGAAATCGGATATTCAAGATATATTTGCTCTATTACGAACAGGCTTAGTCCATATAGAGTTCGATATCTAGATTAATCTATTTTAAGTGCGTATTGAGGCAATTCTTACAACAATCACCAAAAGAATAGAACCCGGTTAACGGTGCTAGAATATCGTACTCCGCTAACTCGTTAGCATGGATTATCGACCGGACGACTTGTACTCGGAAGGCGATGTATTCCTAGATCATGATGAAAGCGTAATCTATAATCAAGCGATGTTTGCCGCTGCCAATTTTAAACAACTATATTAGCAACATCGCCATCTTATAATAGTACAGACGATGAAGAGCAAGAAGATGAATAACTAGATTGTCGATGCTTACGACAAAATATATATCTTGTGGCGACGAGTCCACAGGACTACGCGTTTCTGATGGTAGCATTAATGAGTTTAAAACCTGTGCTATAGATTCTAACTCTTGGCATATTTGCATAAGAGGACATCATAACGACTCGAGAATGAATATGTCAATGGCAATTCGTACGTACTGGTCTTGACCTTTTTTGAACGAGTCAACCAAGGTAGTACTGGTAACATACCCTGATAGCTTCAGATTGGATGAAGGAAAAAGCCTAGTAGAGTCATCAGGAACAACAATAATAGACAGCTACCAAATTGTAAAGATCTTTACTCAAAAGTATCTGAATCACTCAGAATATGGTTTAGGAGCTGGTAAAGCTGAAGAGATCAAGGAATTTGTAAAACAATCCAAAGTTGGCAAGATTATCGTTGACGAACATTTGACGTCAAAACAGATACATAACCTAGAGAAACTGACCGAGGTACCTGTGATAGACAGGGAGAGGCTAATACTGGACATATTTTACTCCCGAGCCACTACGACTGAGGCAAAATTGCAAATTCAACTCGCTGAAATCAAATACGAAATGCCTCGTGTTCGGGAGAATGCAAAGCTGACTTCAGGTAGCACCGAGAGAGCAGGAAAAGGTGGTATGGGTGAATACACCGTTGATGTAAAGTTTCGTGATCTGAAAAGGCAGATGTCATTCATCAAAGAAAAGTTACAAGATGCAAGACGAAAACGTAATCTTTACCTTCAACAAAGATTGAAAACTGGAATGCCGGTTGTTTCACTGCTAGGCTACACTAGCTCAGGAAAGACTACATTATTCAATCTTCTCACACATGAGCAAAAGGAAATATCAAGTAGTCTGTTCACAACACTGTCAACTACAACAAGGTCATTAAAAATAAACGATACAGGTTTGGTGGTGTTGCTTACAGATACAGTTGGCTTTATTAGCAGACTTCCTACGTATATGATAGAGGCATTCAAATCAACATTAGAAGAATCTCTTGCTGCTGATCTGATTTTTCTTTTGATAGATTGCTCAGAGAAAATTGAAGATATTAGAATAAAGTATACAAGTTGTTGGAATATTCTAGACGAGCTAAATGTAGATAAATCTAAAGTTTTTGTAATTTTAAGCAAGTCGGACAATAATGTACCGCAGGAAAGAATCAACGAAATTGCAAATGATTTGCAGATATTAAATCCAATGATTATCTCATCCAAGACAGGATATGGAATTCGCAAGCTCAAGACTATGATAGCAAATAATATTGTAAAAGTAACAAGTTGACAATCAATACCTTGAAGCAAGGAGTACGACTAATATATGACAGGTAGTCCAATTCATGATCTATTATAGGTGATGAGTAATATTCGTGACTGCCGAGCAGCATTGATTGCGCAGCTTTTGTTGTGGTTACATTCGTTGAAAGATACTGCAACATCTACTGCCTCTGATATCTGCCTTGGATACCCAAATATGGAGCCATAGTAGAGGAAATAGTTAAATCGCTAACGAGTTGATTCGCATACTCATGAAGTCTATTTTAGTGTTCTCAACTGGGCTTGTATTTGTAGTGGTGACACAACGCGCACAGAACCTTTCAAGTCAGTTGGCAGTATAGATTTCTTCTAGCGTCAAGCTGGTAATGTAGCAGTTTGCCAGCTTAGTATACACATCTTATTTTTACAAATTCGTACGTCTCTAGATCGATGGCTTAATTTCCAATTGCATAATACGGATGTTAAGACCATAGCATCAAATACTCTTGGAGGCAATCCATCTAAAATCTAGCATATTCTTATCCTGAAGTCGAGGCCACACAAATAACAACAATAAAGAATAATCGAGTCTATGATATTACCCTCTTCATTTCTCCGCCAACTATACAAAATATGATCGACTCCTTTTAGATACTAAAGCCAACGATATCGGCTAAACCATCGTTAAACAATACTAATACATCCGAAGAAAATCAGTTGGGTTAACCTCGGCAATAGATCATCTGTCATACCTGTCATACCACTACTTTGGTTTAGCCGATCTTGTTGTCGTCTGAAAGTACTTGTTTTGGTTCGTTAGTTGTTTGCGTTCATTAGCAGCCATCCAGACATCATAGGATATTGATGCCAAACTTTCGGTTAATCCTATCATACCAAACTTGCTTGCACAATATAAAAATATATCTGGAAATCCGGTGTTTCAAGCACCGGTACTCACATTGATAATGACACGAGATCTATTTTGTATCATGGAAGGAAGAACCGTTTTTGTACATAGAAAAGCGCCTTTTAGGTCAGTTATCTATCGTTTTATCCCATTCCTCTTCTGAGGTATCAAGTAACTTTTTGACAAACACTATTCTAGCATTATTAACTAAAATGTTAATGAACTTGAATTTTGCAATTGTTAATTTGATAAGAAAATTTACTTCTGAGGTGATGCTAACATCGCATCTTACACCAAGTAATCTGTCATTAAATCTATCATCACTAGCATCATTATGTTTATTATCATCATTATTTTCATCTTTTTAATTGCTTTAACTGCTGAATCAATTTCACTTTGAGTTCTAGAACATATGACTACGTTTGCTAACCATTTTTGATAACAGAATGGCAACTTCTTTTCCAATTCCTCTGCTACTTCCTGTAACTATTGCAGTAGTCCTATTTGATAAGTTTTTAATCTAAATTATGTTATTTCTGCTTAAAACCTTCTTCCTATCGCGTCATGGATATCCAAAGAATGGCATGGGATATCACAAATAGTATGATAGTACGAAGATATATCGCTATGTCAGACGCTATAGCTTACTAGTATGGTCAGTCGTACCGCCTTATTTCGTATTATTTCTAACTTGTCGTTATCTATTATTCTGAACGACATAAACACCTATAAACTGCTTTTTATATTCTCTCTTAACCGGCGACTTGTCCAACTCCTGCAATATTTTCTGGTGTAGTGTAGATCATGTTAGAGTATTCGAGGGAGTCCTGATAGCTCGAAAATAATTAGTTAGATTGGATAAACAACACAGTGAATGCATGAAACCAGTTGGTTTAAAGACAGAAAAAGAAAGCGTGAATTCGGTGTTAAATGAGATAGGTCCCTCACAGGGGGTTAGGAGGGATGACGGAATGATATTCGGCTTAGAAGAGAGTGAATACTAGGCATAGAGGCTAGAAAATGGAATGAATAGGCCATAACGAGTAACTCACACACACTATAAAAATGCGAATAGGATACTTTTACAAACCCTATGCCCGGTTGCTGTGCTAAAGAATGGAGTATATAAAGGGATCACTCTACAGACTTGGTATACTCAATCTCATTTTTATTTAGGGGATCATAACATCATTAAAGGTTAAATTATCCGTTGCTATACAAAATTTAACACGATTAAGGTTTTTAAAATTGAGCGACCTACTACATGAAGAGGAGATTGGACAATGGAGAAGGACACATTATTCGTCGGAAATAAACTCATCGCTCGAAGATAGGGAGGTAATAATTATGGGGTGGGTTTCGAGTAAGCGTGACCATGGTAACATCCAGTTTATTATCATAAGAGACAGGTACGGAGACATCCAAGTTGTGGCGAAGAAGAGTGAATGTTCAAAGCGATTATTTGGGCAACTCCAACAAATAAAAGAACACACTTCTCTTGCTATTCGGGGGACGGTTAGACCTCAAGAAAAAGCACCTAACGGCGTGGAGATCATCCCATTGGAGCTGAAGGCCTTTTCTATTGCTAGAAAAGCAGCTCCATTTATGATGCAAAGTAAGACATCGATAGGTATTGATACCAGATTGGATTTGAGGGCAATAGATCTACGCAGAAATATTCTTCAGAGTATTTTCCATATTCGTTATACCGTATTGAATGCAAGCAGGGAGTTCCTAGCGAGACAAGGGTTTATCGAGGTAAACACTCCAAAAATGATTGCTACCGCTACAGAAGGCGGTGCAGCATTATTTCCAATATTTTATTACGACAGAGAAGCATTCTTGGCGCAAAGTCCTCAATTGTACAAGGAGCAATTGACTATGGCTTTTGAAAATGTGTTTGAAATAGGCCCGATTTTTAGAGCCGAGCCGTCGCGCACTAATAGACATCTTTCTGAGGCAATATCTATTGATGTGGAGAAGGCGTTTGTAGATTACAACGATGTAATGAGTTTGCTTGAGAGAATGATATTGCATGTTCTAGATTCAGTTAAAGAAAAGAACAAAAATGATCTTGCTTACCTTGAGTTTCAATTGCCAACTATCGAATTGCCGTTTGCTAGATATTCTTATTCCGATCTTATAGAACAGTTACAAGGCGGCGGAGAACGCATTCGATGGGGTGATGACCTCTCACCTCAGGCAATGAAAAACTTGCCGGATGACAGGATGAATGGCTTTTATTTTATTACCGATTGGCCTACATCTATAAAACCTTTTTATGTAAAGCCAAAGTTTATGCCGGAGTCTGGTCGAGTCTCTGAATCTTTTGATCTAATGTACGGACCGTTAGAAATATCGTCGGGCAGTACAAGAGTAAACAGGAAGGACGAATTATTGGAAAGAATGAAAAAACAGGGATTAAATATACAAGCTTTTGATTACCATCTGAAAGTATTTGACTATGGAGTGCCTCCACACGCTGGATTTGGCGTCGGTCTGGAACGATTGATGATGGCTATTACAAAGATCGATAACATACGAGATGCATCTCTGTACCCACGTGATATAGACAGGTTAACCCCCTAGGATACGATAGAAAAGTATTAGGAAGTGGCGTGTTAACATGATTTCAAAAGATGAAATAAGACATCTTGGTTGGCTTTCCAGGTTGGAATTAACGGACAGTGAGCTAGACAGATATGCGTCTCAAATCGATGAAATAATCCGGTATTTTGATAAACTAGATACTGTTTCATTGACCAGAAGTGAGCCAGGCCGTTCAATCAAAAAGGTTTCTGAATTAAGAAATGACAATATTCACGTGTTCGAAGGCGATCCATTGGAATTTTCCAAAAATAGAAAGGACGGCTTTGTAAAAGGGCCAAGGATGGTATAATTGCCAAACCATCTATATCGTCTTACTGCAGACCAGGTTGCTTCAGGCATTAAAAATCGAGACTTTTCTGCACAGGAGTATATATCTCAGATTCTAGATAGAATAGAAAAAATAGATTTCAAAATCAACGCTTTTGTCGCTGTGGATAAAAACGGTGCGGCTGAAAAAGCACGTTCTATAGATAAAAGAATTCGTGACGGAGAACGCACTGGTGGACTTGCAGGCGTTGCATTTGGTATTAAAGACAATATATGCACCAAAGGCTTGAAAACCACTTGCGCTTCAAAAATGCTTGAGGGATATGTTCCGCCATATGATGCAACTGTGATTAAAAAATTGAAAGAAAATGATGCAATTATTGTTGGAAAGCTAAATCTCGATGAGTTTGCGATGGGCTCTACTACGGAGTTCAGCAAATATGGACCTACGCGTAATCCATGGAATATTAATTATGTCGCGGGCGGATCCTCTGGTGGGAGTGCAGCGAGTGTAGCAGCATTAGAATGTGCCTTGTCATTAGGCTCTGATACAGGTGGATCTGTAAGGTGCCCAGCTAGCTTTTGTTCCGTAGTAGGATTAAAACCAACGTATGGATGCGTCAGTAGATCTGGACTAATTTCTTACTCTAATAGTTTAGAGCAGATTGGACCTATAGGTAGGACGGTCTCTGATGTAGTGATGATCATGAATGCAATCGCAGGTACAGACGAAAACGATCCGACAACAAAAGCAACAGCTATTGAGACAACTCCTACCTTCGATCGGATACCAAAATACAGCCTGCACCAAAACAACAGGAATATTCGTGTTGGACTAGTAAAAGAACTTGTTGAAGGGGCTGATCCGGCTGTTTCAAAATGTATCTATTCTGCAGTGGACTTGTTTTCAAGGTCAGATGGTAAGTGTGAAGATACTTCAATGAAGTCGATTGAATATGCTCTCGCATCCTACTATACTATTGCTATGGCTGAAGCCAGTAGTAACCTTGCAAGATATGACAATATTCGCTACGGGTTTGACTCCAACCCTGAGGAGTATGAATGGAATACATATTTCGCAAAGGTTCGCAATAATTTTGGCGAAGAAGTTAAAAGACGTATTATTATTGGGTCGTATGTTCTTTCGGCGGGCTATTATGGAAAATATTATCTAAAAGCTCAAAAAGCAAGAGAAATGATAAAGCAGGAAATTAAATCACTGTTTGAAAAATATGATGTTTTGATAGCTCCTACAATGCCTATATTGCCATTCAAATTTGGTGAAAAGATCGATGATCCATTGAAGATGTATCAGATAGATATTGATACGGTTGTTGCTAACCTCGCCGGTATACCCGCAATATCAATACCAGTTGGATTTAGTGACTGTCTTCCTGTAGGATTGCAAATAATGGCAAATGAGATGGAAGAGCAAACCCTATTTGATGTTGCATCATCTTTTGAAAGGTTAGTTGATATTCACAAGAGTCCTGAGATATAATTGGTGGAAGTAAAGATCGGTCTTGAAATCCATTGTCAGCTGACAGGACTTCAGAGTAAATTATTTTGTGCATGCCAATGTGATTATCGAGGGAGGGCACCAAACACAAACATCTGCCCAATTTGTTCGGGTCTTCCTGGGACTCTCCCGCTCCTAAATCAAAGAGCAGTAGACTTTGCTAGTATGATTTCACTTGCTCTAAGATGTAAAGTTCCAGACAAGGTGATGTTTTACCGAAAGAATTACTTCTACCTCGATCTACCCAAAAATTTTCAAATAACACAATATAATGCGTATGGAATCACAAGTATTGGCGTTGAGGGGAGAGTCGATTATGGAATCAAGAGTACAAAGATTAGGAGAGTTCAGCTGGAAGAGGATCCAGGAAGACTAATTTACGATACTAGCTTTTATACTCTTATAGACTATAATAGAGCGGGCGTCTCTTTAGTAGAAATTGTCACGGAGCCAGATTTTGCTGAACCAAAAGATGTTCGAATGTTTTTGAATAAAATTACTTCGATAATCGAGCATTTGGGCGTAGGCGATACAAAGCTTGACGGTTCGGTGAGATGCGACGTGAATGTTTCTTTAGAAGGCGGAAAAAGAGTCGAGATCAAGAATGTTGGCTCGTTTAAAGATGTAGAAAAGGCACTTGGCTATGAGATTACTCGGCAAAAAACAATGTCGGTACGAGATATTGAGATTAAATCAGAAACTCGTCATTGGGATGATGCAAGAAAAGTAACCAAGCAGTCTAGGGCGAAGGAAGAAGAGGAAGATTATCGATACTTTCCTGAGCCGGACATCCCGACAATAGTTCTCGGAAACGAATTTCTATCTTCACTCAAGGCAAAAATGCCTGAACTTCCAGATGAAAGAAAAATTCGGTTCCTCAAGGAATATGAGCTTTCTGACCATGTATCTCAGGTTCTGATTGACAATAAAGATCTGGCCGATTTTTTTGAATCGACAGTTAAAATCTATTCTTCATCACCAAACGAAATTGCCAATTGGATTGTTTCTGATTTACTAGGATTCATAGATGATTCAAAAATGGAAGAGGGATCTCTATTCTCAGGATTGAGAATTGAAGCGAAACATATGGCAGAGTTGGTAAAAATGGTTGATCAGAATATAATCAACAGGAACATTGCAAAAATGATCCTTAGCCAGATAACAAAGACTGGAGAAATGCCTTCCTATGTTCTAGATAAAATGAATGCCTCCCTAATAGATAGCAAAGCTATAATATCAGAGGCAATAGAATCAATATTCAAGTCTGAAAAAGCTGCCGTGAGGGATGCAAAACAAAATCCAAATGCCGCGAATTTTTTGCTTGGAAAAGTGATGCAATTAACTGGTGGAAGAGCTGATCCGAAGATCGCATTGAATTTAATAAAGACTAAACTTGCAATAATGGAGTAATTCGTGATTTCAAATAGTGTCGATCACCTATTCTACATTTACTTAGAATAGGTTATCATACGGACACTCAAAATAAAATGTACAATTAACCATTACACATTATTTGACGCCTAGTTTTCCGGTACACTGTATTGGCTATACGTAGTAGGAGCGAGGTTGCTACAATATCGATATGTAAAGTCATTTGATCGCTCCCTTTTTCTCATCGGTGATTGATTGCTCGATATTTTCTAGATGTTGGACAACCGTGGGCAAGAAAGCACCAACGTCTGTTACGATTCCGATAGCTTGTATCGTCCCTCGATCTATGAGTTTTGTTACAACTGGCTGGCTTATATCTACAGCGACAACCTTGACCGATGAAGGGAGCATATTCCCTACCGCTATAGAATGCAGCATGGTTGAAAACATCAAGACCATTTTCGCACCTTCTAATACTTGTTTATATTTTCTTTGTGCTTCGACAATATCTGTAATAACATCGGGGATAGGACCATCATCTCTTACCGATCCTGCAAGTACGAATGGAATGTCGTTGGCAATGCATTCGTACATAACACCACTCTTTATAATCCCTTTTCGAACCATTGCTTTTAAAGATCCTACTTTGAAAACCTCATTAATTGCTTGCATATGATTTCTATGGCCTCTTATCGCAAGAGTTCCATCCTTGATATTCATGCCTAAAGATGTTCCCATCAAAGCATTCTCTACATCATGAACTGCAAGAGCATTACCTGTTAAGAGTCCCTGTACATATCCCATTCGAATCAATTTTGCAAGAGCTTCCGATGCACCTGAATGGACGAGTACCGGTCCGGCTACCACGATTATCCTACCCCCACGAGTTTCCTTAGTGTTATAAATGTCGACTGCGATCTTTCGAGCAATTTGTCGTGTAGGTCTTTCGCTGGAGCTGCTACTGCCCATAAACTGAAAAAGGTCAATCCCTTCTCGTGGGCGTTCCTGTGGAATTATCCTGACCCCTTGTTCTCCTACGACTACCGTATTCCCCTTCTTTAGATCACGTATCATCTTACATTCTGCCGTTCTTTTCTCGGTATCTACTGCTATGCACTTATCCATCATCATGTTTACAACGTCTATCCATACGCCTTTGTAGTAGACTTGAGTCGTATTGTTTGTTGTGCTGTAAAAATTATCAGGCATCACCATGTCTTTGAGAACTGGTTTCAACATAACTTGTTGAATGGAAATAGGCTGTGCTCCTTCTCTGTAGAGGGATTCCAATAATTCGTTTAGATGTTCGCGATTTTTGCCTCGAACTATGAGGCGGGCATAGCTAACATCTTTTTTTCTCTTCCCAACATTGAAATCCAGAACTTGAAAGTCGCCCTTCAGATCCATAATATTATCAAAAATTCTCGTCAGGATCATAGAGTCAATAAGATGACCTTTTACCTCGATCTCTTGCTCGTATTTTTTTTCTGTCAAATATCAAAAGAAAACTATTGCATATTATCTAATTAAGCATTCGTTATATTGGTAGAGACAGCTTACCAAGATATTCAATCATATTCTGCTCAGCCTTAATTTTAGCTATGATCTCATTTTTTGTATCTTCTATGAACCATTGAGCGATCGATTTTGCCACGCCATTTTTGTCGCAAATTGCAATCATGTATCCACTAGCTTCCTTTACAACAGCAAATAGGTTCTCCTCTCCTACGGGTTCCCACTTGTTGTCCTTATTATCTTTCAATGCCAATGCGGGCATAGCGTGACCGGTATATTTTGTCAAGACGTCTTGGGCGGCTTTCACACGTTTTTCTCCTATCTTCAGAGCCGTAAAGTACTGCATCCTTCTATTGGGGCGACGCGGCTTTAAAGTATTTTGTATCTGTGAGATAATTTCGTGTTTGTTATCCATCATGTATTTTTTAGGAAAATCCAAAAACTGAGCTAGCAAATGCTCAGGGTAGCCTTCGATGACATACTGTCTTGCTTGTAGCGCCATCTCAAGCTTATCCACTGTATGTACTAATCGCGCAATGTCAGTTTTATTTAAGAGGTATTCCAACCATATTCCTATATAATATGAACGTAAGCAAGGAGGAATCGATTGTAAAATAATCTCTATCGCATTATTCTCCTCTGCGCGTTTCTTTTTTTTAGTAACTTCACCTGGCACAAAATCTCCAATGATTGATTCAGGCAAATCATGGAGGATTGCCATCTTCATCACCCTTTCCGTGTTCAACCCCAGCATATCTGATAAAGCCATGCTTATTGCACACATCGAATACGAGTGATCTGCTACCGATTCTGGATTACTAATTTGGGCTCTTGAAATCCATCCAGCTCTTTTTACATGTTTGAGCCGTAATACATGCTGGAAAAACGGGGTCAGATCCGTCTTTTTTTTCTTCCCATTTTGTATATTGCCCCGCCATTCCACACTCACATCTAAGCAATATCTAATATATCTATATCAGGTATTAAAATGTGGGAATAAGCATATCGGAATAGAGCAATCTTAATTTTGAGGGTTATTAATAATAATCAAAATAAAACTCATTCCTTAGAGCTGACTTTTGTTACTAGCAATAGTTGCCAAAAGTAGTCGGATTTTTAAGTTAAAGTTACCTGGTCTGCCCCTCGCTAGGCCTCCAAGCTACGTCTTTAATTCCGAGGCGTTTGTTTATCAGCCTCGCGGCTACAAACAGAAAGTCTGATAGTCTGTTGAGATATACTAAGACGGTAGGATTTATTATTTGGTCTTTTGAGAGTAATGTTGCAGCAATCTCAGCCCTTCTAGCAATAGTGCGAGTGATATGAAGAAGTGATGCTTCAATACTTCCTCCTGGAAGAATAAAGAATGTGATTGGTTCAAGTTCCGTTTCAAATTTATCTATCGCATCTTCTAAAGCCGATGCCATGTTTTCCTCCGATCTAGGAGTTTTGTTTTCATTTTGATTTCCTACATGGTATCTAGGATCAGCCAAATCTGAGCCAACTATAAATAGTTCACTTTGGATGCACGTCATAATATTTATGAGATCCAAGAAAAGGTCCCTATCTTTTACGGTCAATGATGAGATGGCCATCCCGATATTTGAATTTAGTTCGTCCACTGAACCGTATGCAACTATTCGTGGATCTCCCTTTGAGATACGTTTTCCATCGATAAGACCGGTTTCACCTTTATCCCCTGTTTTAGTATAAATTTTCATACATTATCCGGTATTATGCTGGATAATTTAAAAATATCTGTCAGATTTTAATCCAATATTAATAATTTTTTAAAACTACTTCCAGTTCTTTATAAACTATATTTATAGTTCTGAAAAAGATACCAATCTTGAATATGATGTATATTGTGAACAATAAGACTAATACGAATGGATCTGTGACTTGTGTTCACGCAGGTATTTTTTCTTCTTAAACCGCTCAGTGCATTTTTCACACTTGAATGGCTTTGCGAATTCCATAAGAAACCACTCCCTTTTTTCTTGTGATGTTTCGATGATATTGTCAGACTTCGCTTCCGCTGTTTTTATCATAACCAATTATGATAAAAAAATATTTTTTGGTTTATTTACCTTAAGTAAGATACTTACGTTAAAATCATTAAATATAGATCGTATTTACATATTCTGGTCATAACGATTGATTCACAAGCTTTTTGAAACGGTTCTTTTCCAACCTAATATTGATGCCTCTGCGCTCCTGTAGTGCGGACCTTTAGAGATTTTAGCACCGCATACAAGAGAATGACTATTATAGTTTCTTCTGAGTTAATGTCTGGGTGAATTGTACCGTATACTATTTTCATATTTGCCATTTTGTCCATTTTTTGTATTTTAATTAGGTTTCTGCATATTTTATGGTTTTATACTTCAGAAGATTCAAAAACGTTTAAAAATCAAACCCATATTATAACTGGCAGCAGAACAGAAAACACTAAAATACCAAATCACTGCAGAATCTGCCATAATGCCTACTGCATATATATTAGTCAACTGCACTCTCGGATCCGAAGAAAAGATTATCGCCGAAATTTCAAAATTACCAGATATCAAGGAAGTAAGAGGAACTTACGGCGTTCATGATGTCTTCGTGAAGGTAAAATCAGATAACACAGAAGCGATGAATCATACTATTACGAACAAGATAAGAAAAATACCAGGAATAACCTCAACGGTAACTTTGGTAGTTATAGACGAGCAAGGCGGAAAAGAGAGCGTTTAGTTTTACTTTGCTAGTTGTTTCTTTTTATCCTCTTCCTTTATCCTCTTTATCTCATAAATAATTAGAGCAGTAGTCGACAGAACTACTGCCCAACCAACCGATCCTACTATAAGATAGGCGGAATAGAGAGGGATTAATAGGGAAATAGCGGCAGTTACTGCACCTAGCCACCATATAATGATTAGAGTCTGAAGGCTAATTCGAGTCATATTTCTTCCTTAGCCTCTCATATCCTCGTCGAAGCCTTTGATGTACCTTAATGTTTTTCCACATTTGGAACATTTATTGTACTCATTAAAATCGAAATCACTGTACGTTCTAAAGGAAAATGAGTCCTCATGACTGCAAAATACTCTACGGATTGCCCTTATAGCCATCTCCGCATTTCTAGGTAAAGAAGGGATTCTTTATTCTTTATTCTTTCAAAGCCACCCTGTTAGGTAAGTATGCCGCCGGTGAGATTTGAGCTCACGACAGCTCGGTCTTCAGCTTCACTCCTGAGTGTATTTCAGGTCGAGTGCTCTCCCAGGCTGAGCTACGACGGCACTTGTTTAACGTAGTTAAACAAATCATATATAATTGATACTTGTAGTCATGCTTGCCCTCGTTCCTTGCAAATCCAAACCTACCTTTCAACTGGAGTGGTATGTCACGTCTGCCTCATCCGATCCAAAGTGAGAGTTAAGTATTATTTTGAGAGATTTTTATTGCTAAGTTCCATTGATTGTAAACAGCAACAATAGCAAAATGCTTCCAGAATCTGAGATAATGGAAAATGTTCATAGATTTTTTGCTACTGAAGTTGCTCTAATCACTACGAATAGCTCAAAATATGGTCCTAATGTGATGGCAGTCGAATGGACCATGCAGATTGCATATGATCCAATCTTAATTGCTATCTTCATACATGATTCTCCTACTTATTGGAATATTCAAGAGACAAATGTGTTTGCAGTAAATATGGCCTCAGAAGAACAATCTGAACTTGTAAACATAGCTGGTGGATTTTCTGGAATAGAAATTCAAAAGCTAACAATTCCAAATACGTTTGACACCTATCCTTCAAAATATATTGACGTTCCAATGATCAAAAACTGTACTGTAAATGCAGAATGTAAAGTTAAGGCAATTCAGACATTTGCAGATCATATCATGGTTGTCGGTGAGGTGGTAAGAGCAACATTTGATGAAAGGGAATTGCCTTTGATATATACGCGTGGCAACTACAGGAAGCTATCAAGACAGAAGATCAGCGGAGGAAGAAAAAGAATTGTGGTAAGTCATTCACACTTTGTAGAATTCAAAACAATGTCAAATGGTCAGTTTATTTTAAAGGCAGCAGTAGCCGTTATTCGTGATGAAAATAATAAATTACTGTTCATTACCAACCAACCATTTGGCAACTTTTTGATGCTTCCTATGGTAAGTGTAAAAAGAGGATTAAACTACGCAGATACACTCCATAAGTATTTGGAAACTATAGGAATAATTGCAGAAATCGAGAGTATATTGGGAATTGAAAGGGTTATTCTAATGTCCAATTATCCAGATGGCCAAACTGAAGATAAAAAAGAAAGCAAAGGCGGTAGGGAATTAAGGGCCAATTTTATTAGCTTTAGTTGTAAAATGAAGTCTATGAAAGAAGAAAACAGATACCTTAGAAAATGGCTTGACAAAGCTCCAAGGAACACTTTGTTGAGGACCTTAGTTAATTGCAGGATAAGGCAATGTTTACCGAAATCAGACAATAAGTTAACTTCTCATATCAGCAGTTGCGCGCAAGAACAAGTATGAAACCAATACTCTCATTATGATCTATCATGTATACTTACTAATTCATTTGGATGTGCACACCTAAGTTATGCAACCGAATTCAGGATATCACCCTTTTCTTCGAGTTCAATCATGTCTTCTGCTACTTTCAGAGGGTTTCCCATTGAATGACACAATGTTTTTGTTGAACTAGAGATGAATGGTCTGAAAGCGTCAGTTGATTTCTTTTTCAGAGTATTTAAGCGAAGGCACATGTTATTTATCTCAGACAGACGTTTATAGGCGCCGTACTGAGGCTATAATGGATTTTACGGAATCAGAGGATAATTCTGATTTCTCAAGAATCAGGTTTACGTACTCCACTAGTTGATGCGTGTCCAACCATGTTAATTCGGAAACAACAACAAAATAATATAAGTATAGTTTTTAAACATAACCACCTAACATTGTATTCCAGGAATTTCGGCAAGCATAGGTTTAATATTGTTCTAATCGTTACCCTTTGAATGGTTTTTCATAATATCGATAGCGTTGAATACTTCTCTTAATAGTGTTAACACTTTTTGATAGAATCACGCTTTGTGTTAATCGGATTCCAGTTCCAGTTTGTAACGCGTTAATTCCATTGGAATGAACGCTTTAGGAGACTATAGTTCGTAAGAAATAACTCAAGTGCAATATTGAATATATTTCATCAAACTAATTCGTAGAAGCAGTCTAAAGCCAAAGACGACACCAGTCGTACACGCCAGCAGCATCGTTATAAAAACTAACTAGAAAAGACTCCTGTTGTGATATGGACCATAATCGAATAGAGACCCTACCTGTTTGCTTCACAATAACATGTTGATACAGAATAGTAGCAAAATAGATATACTTATCCTATCATTTAATGAATCTGCATGGCATCATCATCGTCAACTTGTACGAATAATAATAGGAA
The DNA here is from genome assembly GCA_003176995.1 of Candidatus Nitrosopolaris wilkensis. GTDB lineage: Archaea > Thermoproteota > Nitrososphaeria > Nitrososphaerales > Nitrososphaeraceae > Nitrosopolaris > Nitrosopolaris wilkesensis. Next base: position 18,488 of record QHBN01000194.1, on the reverse strand, counting down.
GCTCAGAGTCCATGCTTCTGATACTTGTATTCTAGGTGCAGCGGGTACATTATCATTATTGTCGATTGTTTATTTATTATCAATCGTTACCAACAGCAGTAATGGTGATGCGTATGCTCAACACTATAATACACCACCACAACTTACCAATCATTCCTCTCTACTCCAAAAAACGTACAACAATATTACCATTTTATCTGACGCAGGAACAGCGACAACTAAAGTAAAACCTGATAAAGTTACATTGATATTAGGAGTAGAGACGACCAACCAAACTGCTAAAGCAGCATTGAGTACAAATTCAGCTACAATGAACAAAGTTCTCAATGTGTTACTATCAGCAGGTGTTAAGCAAAATGAAACAAGCACATCTGCATTTAGTATATCTCCAAACTATAACTATTCGCAAGGACGAAACATAATAACAGGATTTACAGTCACTAATTCCATACAAATCGAAAGCTCAAAGATTAATGACACAGCTAGATGGATTGATACTGCAATATCTTCTGGAGGAGCTACAACTGTAAGTAGTATTGATTTTAAATTATCAGATAAGAAGTTACAAGAGATCAAAAATAGCTTAATAAAACAAGCAATCGATAACGCAAGAAGCAAAGCCGACATAGCAGCTTCTGCTCTAGGATTAAAAGTGCTAGGAATAAAATCAATGTATCTTAATGAGTTTGAGCAACCCCCTACCTTCCCTCAACCATTCTTACAAAAGCAATCATTAGCAACACAAGCTGGTGCTAACGGAACCCCAATCATTTCAGGACAACAAGACGTGTCTGTAAGTGTAAGCACTGACTGGTTAATGAAGTAAAATTTCACAAAATAAGAAGAAATAGCTATAAAAGGCTATTGCAATTCAGAGTAACATTTTTGCAAGGAGATCTACTCTTGACTATGACAAGGGTGGTTGGCTGACAAATATTGAGTTGGTAACAGGCAGTCACGATAATATTTGGTCTATATTTAGATGAACTCTAACCTGTTTGTTTACACATGGAGTAAGTTTGACCCACGAAGTAGCTGGTGTTGGGTTGCTGCTAGGTTACTGACCGTAAACGGGGCTTGAACATGTAGAAAAGTTACTTCCGGCCACGCTACGTTGAAAAACATTGTTTCCTATTCCTACGCTCGGAACAGTAGTAGACATTGTTGAACCACCTTTAGCACGTGGTATCTGCTGCGGAGGATGATAACACTCAAGGTATGACTTTTTCACTGGAAATAGCAGACCAAAAGTATCACACTTTGATGCGAATACAAAATAGCCAGGCAATTTTGGTAAATTCAGGTAACTTTAATAACATCCAGAATTACTTTTTAACGTGTCTATGCATTCCAATTCTCAATGGCTGGGCAATGTCACCATATCTACTGCGTCTTAAAAGGGCGGTGTACGTGAGCCTCATTGGCATCCTAATGCTGCCGAATTATGCTATTGCATAAGTGGCAGAGCAACAATGACTATATTTGTTGGTAGTCCTAGCCTTGTTCATGATACATTTACTATAGAACCTGGAGAAATAGTTTTTGTTCCCCAGGGTTATTTACACGAATTTAACAATATTAGTAATGAAGAGGCGAAATTTGTTCTTGTATTCAATAACGAACGCCCTCAAACCATGGGCATTTCAGGATCGGTTGGTTCCATGCCTAATCTTGTTATGAATGCAATTTTGGAATCAAACCACCTAGTACGTTTTTAATGAATTCAACAAAAACTCCCCTAACGATACCGTAATAGGGTCCAAACCAGCTAACACGGTAGAACCTGCTTCTATGACAAGAATCCCGAGTATTCACAAACTTAATCTAGAAGGCGTTCCTCCGCAGATTCAAACTGCTGGAGGTACGGTTGCTCTAGGAAATATTACTAATTTTCCTATACTTAATGGGTTGGCATGTTACTCACTAATTTTGAAGCCCAATGGTGTCAGAGAACCGCCCTGGCATCCTAATGCTGCTGAATTGGATTATGTCCTTGGAGGAAGGGCACGAATGATAATATTAAGTCCTGGTTGTAGTGTAGACACGTTTGAGGTTGGGCCAGGTGAAGTGGTTTTCATACCTCCAGCATTTTTTCACTATATAGAAAAACCTGATAGCGTCAATAATATGCATATGGCAATTTTCTTTGGTAATGCGAGCCCGCAAAACATAGATATCTCAGGAGGACTTAGTGCAAATTCTCACGAGGTATTAAGTGCTACTTTTGATTTGCCTCCTACGTACTTTAGTAAACTTCCAAGATTTGAACGGGAGCTTTTTGTAGTTGCAGGAGGAGGATAACCCGAGATCAAAATGATATCTATAATCTATAATGATGGGCATCGACTTAACTGACCTACTAATGCGTATAGTCGCTGGAACAGAATAGATAGCTATTGCATTACTCATTTTTGGAGCAAAGAAAGTCCAAGTGCTTGCCAGATCTTTTGGTAGGGCTACTTCAGAAAACGAAAAGGCTTAATATGAGGCGAAAAATGACATGCAACGGATTAGAAACCACGGAACAACCAATATGCTAGAGAACAGAGAAAAACTGGAAGCAGTAGCCGATACATTGGGAACAAAATACTCAGATTAGAATAGCTAGGAACTTTGGGCTGCCATTCAAAGAGAAATTGAAAACGATAAAAAAAGAGTCTACTAATTGATAATAACAACAAGGTTTGTTTACTGAGAAATATTTATCATATTTGAAGAATGAGAAAAAAAGTATCACATTCTAAGAAATTCTGATTTAGCAATAAAACATTTTCTATGAAATGATGAAATAACACTGCCTTGCGAGAAATTTTTGAGCGCACCAATAAGACAAAATGAAGACCAAGCAAATCGCATCAAGAGATCCAAAATGACGAAACCTATGATAAATACAAACTAATAATTTTACTTCCTGCAGGTGGTGGACAGATGACCACTCAAAGCAAAGAAAACACTACTGATAGATATCCCTAAAGCGACTCCATCCTCTTCTTTGGCCACAAGCCGCTATTTATATTTCCAAAATTCCAACTTCTTGCATATATTATGAAATGCGCCTGTTGCGGAGGAGATATGATACCAGATAAAATGTCGGAAAAGACAATGGTTTACAAATGCAGACAATGTGGCTTAAGCGATACTAGATTAAAGGAGATTATCTGAACCCAAAAGGGTTGTGTTTAGACTCTTTTGATCCGCCTTTAGCGAAAACAATAAGTCTAGAAAGAGCAATGACTATCTTCTGGAGCTACAGACAATAAGGATATTTGCCTGTCCAAACGGAAAGTCAAATATTAATAATTTTTGCGATAGGAAAAAGCAGCAGTATCTTAACCAATACTTAATTACTACCGTAGTTAAAATATTGAAAGATAAAACATGTCACAATCGGAAGCTCCTCCTAATAATATATCTCCATCGGCAATTATGCAAATGGCTACTGGCTTTTGGGTATCTAAGACTTTAATGACTGCAGTAGGACTGGGCGTATTTACAAAAATTTCAGCGTATCAAAAAAATAACAATGGTAAATCTATGACTTTGAGAGAATTTCAAAACATAATAAGAATTGAAGAGAATAGACAGCAGAAGCATTTACGACAGCACTTGTATCTCTTGGGTTATTAAAAGTAAATAAGAATAATAACGGAGAAAAAACATTCGCGAATTCTGAAGTATCTTCAATGTTTCTTGATAAGATTAAATCTACGTACATAGGAGACGTCATAGCTATGTTTGACGAACGTCTATACAAAAGATGGGATAAACTTTCAGAAGCTCTTAAGACAAACAAGCCTATTGGAGAAGGACAAGGAGAAGATATAGAAAGTATATTTGACAAAGGAAAATCTAATCAAGAAATAGAACAGCTACAAAAATTTACTCATGCTATGTATGGAGTTAGTATATGGCCGGCAATGGCATTGGCCAAAAATGTTGATTTTTCAAACCACAAAAAGATGATGGA
>QHBN01000194.1:0-14455 GCA_003176995.1 Candidatus Nitrosopolaris wilkensis | reverse complement strand
ATTTGCAGGATAAAGTTCAGACACTGACATTTGACTTTTTCAAAGATCAATTGCCGAATGATTGCGATGTAGCGTTTTTGTCACATGTCGTACACATATTTGATATAGACAAAAGCATTACTTTGTTGAACAAAATATACGATAGCTTGCCTAGTGAAAATGGTACAATAATAATTAGTGAATGGCTACTTAATGACGAAAAAACTGGTCCTATACCTTCTGCTTTAATGGGATTGACGATGATAGTAGAAAATAGTGGAGGAAGAGGTTATTCTTATAATGAAATATTGCAGATGCTCACAAAGGTGGGATTTAAGAATATGGAGAGAAGACCCTTAATTGAACCTGCTGAGATAGTCATAGGATATAAAAAATAAATTCAAAGATAATGGGAGTAAGAGACCTGAATTCGCCATTCTCTTACAGAAGAGGGTATGAAGTAATATTTACAGGAGGTAATAAGCGCAAGCATCGAATAGTTTTAAATTCTCTCAATAATTCGAATGATGTGCAGATTTGCAGATACAATAAGTCCAATTGTCACGTAATTGTTATCAAAATTATTTATTCACCTGAAGATTGCGGTTGCCTCTTCTCCTGCTCTTCTAAGACCTGTTCGGGGTCAACATCCAGCTGTTCTGACTCTCGTTGTTCTTTTTGTAATTCTTTTGCAATCTTTATTGCTCTAGGTTCTTCTTTTTTAGGATCCAGTTCCCCTTCATCGTCAGCATTAGAATTCTCATTTTTGTTTGTCATTGATTTTCATCACTGAGGCTACTATATCAAGTTTGAAAATTCGAAAGAGAGAAATAAAGTTCACCTTGTGAAACCGTGCAAGATGACTGACGCATCCACACGTCTTGATGTTACTGAAATGGCAAAATGAATGGAATATTGTCACTTGAAGTGTGCCCATGAATCTTTGGAATACGGATTACAGTTAGAATGGTTTATAGTAATCTTCGCTGTTATTATTATCGATCTTTATCTGACTCGGCATGGAGAAATACGATTTGGAGAAAGAACTTGAAAGTGTTCAGCTCAGGCAACAAGAAATAAGACTTTTGCTAGATACTCTCAGAAAATTTGAAAAACGAAAAGGCCTTTGACTTTACTTGTAGGTGCCTGAAACCAATTAAAACATAACAAATCCCTTCTACTACCTCCGCTGTTTGTTTGATGATAATTTGGGTAGACTAAATGAAAATGTTGCTCCCGTTGTTCCATCATCGTTATCCTCAGCCCATATCTTACTTCCATGAGCTTCTATAATACTTCTAGAAATACACAGTCCCAATCCCGTCCCACCAAATGACTTTGTAGCAAATCTAGTAAGTAATCTTGACATCATTTCGCGATCTATCCCACAACCGGTATCTTTTACGCTAACTATGACTTGCTCGTTTATATTTTTCTCTTTTACATTCACAAATATTTTGCCTTCCTTCGTAAATTTTATAGCGTTGCTCAATAGATTGGAGAGCACTTGGGTTATTCTATCTTTATCGGCCACGATAAAAATATCCCTTGGTTCATACATAACCTCTAATCTATCATTATGAGAACCTTCAATTTCTTTCAATGCATCTTGTATTATATCTTTTAGATTAACGCTTTCTTTGTAAGGCTGTGTGGTATTGCTTTCTATCTTAGCCGCATCTAATATTACATTAGCCAAATCTTGAAGTTTTTTTGCATTTCTAAATACTATTAAAACCGTTTCTTCATTTGGCATTAAATGTTTCAATTCGGCTGAAGCTAAAAGGAGAGGTATAGGAGTCCTGAGCTCATGCGCAGCAATATTTATGAAATCTCGCTGCACCTTGTCATGCTCTTTTAAGTGCACATTAGCCAACGAAAGCTGTGTATTGGATGTTTCCAATTCTCTTGTCCTTTGATTTAGCATTTGCCTCATGCTTTCAAATTGTGTCGATAATTCTCCTATTTCGTCAGGCCTGGCATCGCTTTTCATCTCAATATCAAGATTATCAGAAGCTATTTGCGATGCCGAATCTTTTAATTTTGATAGTGGTTTAATATTGAATATTTAGATATATGTCTCCCGATAACAAGAGATACCATAAATGCACCAATACTGCTCAAAATGAGTTCTATTTGTTGAGTGCGAATAGCATCGTCTGCTATACCTATTTGGTTCTGAAGTCATGCATTTTCTACATTCCTCAAGTTATTGCTTACGGCTTCGATTTGGCTGCGTATATCGTCAGTAGATGCGATCATATTTAGAATGGCCACTCGCTTTGGAATTGATTAATTGCAGAGAAACCGTAGAGTATGCCCATGTCAGGTACTTAAGTAGCGTATAAGATGTCATTTCATTAGGTTCAGCATCAGGTTCAGCAATCTTCCCAAACTGATCTATATACGTAGTCAATGTCTTGCTGTCTTGTATCGTTTGTTGAAGTCTTTCTTGATGCAACGACTTAGCCTACAGTATCGGAAGATATCTTATTAATTGATAACAGTATATTATCTAAAGCTAGAAGTTCTGGTAAATTATCATTAGTCACACCATTGAGAGCAGAGTTTATGTGAAGTGAATTTACAAATCCAACCGTTCCCACAAGAACTACGAATGAGGCAATCGAAAAGAATCCAATCACAAGTTTTGACTTAATAGTACTATATTGGACCATATTTTTGATTGTATCAACTTTATAATATGCTTTTTATCAATACCTTAAGTTCGTCGTTTGCAAGCCATTTTCCAAATAAAACCAATCTTTGTCATCTTTAACTCTATCCTCGATTTCTCTTAATGTTGCCGATTGGCGTAGATGTCAACTATTCTCAAAATAGTAAAAATAGGTCTGATCACCTCAGACTCTTATGAAAGATGTGCTAATTTTTCTAGGCTCAGGAGGTTTGGTTCAATTCGGTCTCCCTACCATGAGACAGTTCGTGTTTGAATTTGAAAACCATTTGCAACAAAGGTCAGAACACGATAGCTCGCATGACATGATACATGTGCTCTCTTTATGAAGATATCAAAAGTACGTTAATTCGAGTCCACGGTTACACGGACCTTGAATCTGTATTTAGTGTAGAGAATTTCCTGGAGCGATAGAACTGTGACTGTATATGACATGGCATAACTACTTGTTAGATCGAATGCCTATGCCTAATTGCGTCATCGCATAATACAATTGTTCATCAAAAATCACATATAGAATAGCTATAAGCTCCGTTGTGATTAAGTTATACTAAGTCCGTATAAAGGATATCTCTACTAGGACGAGTACATGTATACAACTACAAGAAGAACATCAACTATCCTTGCCATCGTGGTAGTAGCGGCAACAGCGCTAACCTTACTGTCGTCGACTACTTTCGCATCTTCCGCATTCGCTGCAAAAACAGGTTCCTCGGGCACCAAAAACTTGAAAAATCTGTTTGCTTGTCAGTCTAGCGCAGCTAACGGGCACTTTGGGCAGCTCACTGAAACCGCAGTAATGGATTGCTATTCGCAAGCCTTCTCAAGCAGTCTTGGAGTTTCTGGAAATAACAATAATCCAACAAGCGATATAGGCAGTGGTAGTAGTACTAATAGTACTAATTTTGGCTCTACCTCGCCAACCCATACTGTTTCCTCTAGCAGCCACACGCATCATCATCACCATACTCCAACGAGTCCCAGCAGCTCAACAGGTACCAGTACAAGCTCAAGTGCCGGACCATAAAGGCATGTGCGTTGAGTAGCATGGCATCACCTCCCTTTTTTTAACGTTTAATTAACGATGAGATCTCCAATAGGTAATTCTAGATAAGGATTCATTCCCTTCGTACTGCCACATCAAGCTTAGAAAAGAATGAGAGTTCTTTTAGAACTTGGCTGCCAGAATTTATCGGTTTGACCCTTTATTGCCATAACCGCATTCTTTTGGGTATCATCTCAATCGGTAATTTATCATGATTAAAAAAATAATCATATGGTCTCAGACATTGTTCTTCATTGATATTGGAGTTTCTCACTCATGTTTAACAGCCAAATGGAAAGTGTTGCATATATGTTCTGAGGTGATTGTGGTTATATGCCAGTCAATGTTGTGTCAAAGGGTATAGATGGGTGTTATTTGTTATATCAAAAGATCGACTATTTGATGCAATTTAGTATGAATTGCCTCACTATGACAACTGCATAATGATCATGATACTGTGTTTTAGATAGGCTTGTCTTTACAGGCCACAATGTCAGATATGTCAGCGTAGAATCTTATTTAGTATTAGAAATATGGGAGGATCCATTGAACTTATCCTAGCAGCCTTGACAAGTTGCTCGTTTAGTTTGAAATGTGTTCACAAAGTCGGCATCTCATCCTCATTCATGGACCAATTTCTACGTGTCCATTTGTGATGAGAACATATCGTCGCTGCAGTGTGTGGCAACAGTTACCATAAGCTTCAGGATTAAGATACATAATTTTCTGCCATGTAAAGATTCACGCATTAAGTTATTAACTATGACTCAGTAGTTGATATAAAAACAAAAGCTCATTTGTAGTTTGAATATCATTTGGCTTCCAGAAGTATGTGGAAAGGAAGTGTAAGTTTTAGGTTAGTCAATATCCCTGTCAAGGTATATCTAGCCACCGAAGATAGAGAATTTTCGTTCAACCAACTATGTCCGAATGGTCATAGGATTCAGTATAAAAAATGGTGCCCCGTTGAAGATAAAGAATATCATATTCTGAAATAAAAAAGGGTTATGAGGTTACAAAAGTTAACTATGTCGTAGTTGAAAAAGGAGATTTAGACAAGATTAAACTCAAAACAACAAACACAATTGACATTAGAGAATTCATTCAAGACAAGGAACTTGACCCAATCTTAATAGAGAAAAGCTACTATGTTGCACCTGATAATAAAAGTGGGAATGACAAGGCTTATTCACTATTTGTAAAAGTGCTAAGCGAAACCAAAAAGATAGCCATAGGAAGGTAGTGTTCAAGGATAAAGAGTATATTGTCGCTCTCCGACCCTATCAAAGAGGAATACTAATGCATCTGCTTCATTATATAGACGAAATAAGACCAGTCTATGAAATTAGCGAATTGAACGGAATACAGCGAGCTAATGTAGATATTAGAGAATTATCATTGGGAAAGTTACTGGTTGAAAATCTATCAAGTGAACACTTTGATGTAAGTCAGTATTCAGATGCTCGCCAAACCAGCGGAGAGAGTAAAAGAGGATACCAGAGACCTCGTTGCAGCGCTAAAGGCTAGCTTGCAGAAGAGCGAGACTAAGGGATCAAATGAATGAACGAAATCAAACGGACTTCTCTTGTCTTCCCTTGTTGCTGTGATTCCTGTTCAGTGGGGCGGTTTCCGGTTGGAATCTGGTTGTGCGCCGTCAGAACATGTTGTTGCAGTTTCTTCTGATAACCCCTACAGCCTCACTGCAGGCAGCAATGGTTGGTAAGCAATAGTTGCAACACATTGCTTTTGGTTGGTAAGCAACGCATTGCTAATTTTACAATAATCATACCAACACCGCATTTTCCAGGGTATACTTCAGGGCATTCAACGATCTCTGCAGCTGCAACTAAGGTTTTAGATAAGTTGTTCTCAAACGAACAGAACTATTGTTGAAGCATCCATGTCGAGGTTTTGGGCTGGAATCCATTTCAAAGAAGAGTGTTGGATCTCCAATAGGTGAAAAGATAGTCAATGATGTGCATAAGAAACCCCACCCTTTAGTAAATTGAGATTAATGGTCAGAGGAATCTTAATCTCGTATCTCTCTATACATAGAGTCATGACTCGCCAAGTCAACTGGGTTAGTGTGCCCCTGCGTTTCGTTGTGGGATACACTGAATTTTATATAGCCAAGCACGGCAGGCTCAAGGGTTTACTAAATCCTATTAGCGGTGCTTGAGGTTAGACAATTCATCAGGTAGAATATAAAGGCAGACAAAGCAAAGTTATTCTTACTATCAAGGCGAAAGCACATGGAAAATATTTGTAGAATGAATCATGCACAGCTTATGACTTACGCTTAAAGCAAAGAACGCTTTCAGACACTTGGGTTGAAGCCTAAACTACGATCAACCATCCATCATCTTTTTGCGATATGCGATACGACATATTACTAACTCAAAAACACTGTGCGCAAATTCTTATTGAGTGAATCGAGAAGTTTCATGTCTTCGGATTCAAGCTGGAAGTCGAAGACCTCGTTGTTTTGCCGGATTCTCTCCTCGTGTATGGACTTCGGAATGACGACCAAGCCGTGTTGTAAGCTCCATCGAATTAGGACCTGAGCCGACGTCTTGCCATATTTCTTCGCTACCGCTAAAAGATTTGGATGGTCAAGCCTTTCTCCCCTGGTCAACGGGCTGTAAGCTTCCAGCTGAATCCTATTTTTCTCGCAGAACTGTAACAGATCCTTTTGGTATAGAAATGGATGGAATTCTACTTGGTTCACCGCAGGAGTAACGTCAGAGCTCTTGAGGAGCTCTTTCAGATTCGGGATCTCGTAGATGCTCACGCCAATCGCCCGGGCTTTGCTCTCCTCGGACAACCGAACCATTGCCCTCCAGGTCTCATCACTGATTCTTTGGACTGGCCAGTGAATGAGGTATAGGTCTACGTAGGCCAACCCGAGCCGTCGCAAGCTCTCCTCGCACGCTCGCAAAGTTGAGTCATATCCTTGGTCGCTGTTCCAGACCTTCGTGGTGATAAAGAGTTCCTCCCTCCGGAGTCCACCTTCCCTGAGTGCCATGCCTACATCCGCCTCATTCCCGTATAGACTGGCCGTGTCGATGTGTCGGTAGCCTATATTCAACGCGTACTTGACTGCATGTTGGGTTATTCTTCTAGGAGGTGACTGATAAACTCCTAAGCCGAGGCGTGGAATCTCGACTCCGATGTTGAGTGCCCGGGATTTTAAGGTCAATAGCATGCCCCCTCAATGTTAAAGTGAGTATAAAACTTCATCGCTTTGTACTAATTCTTGTTCGGTTCCTCCATCCATAGTGTGGGAATACTGAATCACCAACATGTTCGAAGTGGTAAATTGTTAATATGGCAAATTCCAGGCAGTCCAAATTACGACCTCTTCCTTACTCTAATTATTTTCTTTTTATCATTATTTTGTTGGTCTAGTGTATGTATGTGTAAGCGTAGCGGATGGCCGTGCGAATCTGTGTGAAGTAGTTCATTAACTTATTACCATGTGAGACGAGCTTTTCTCTTGCCTTCCGTTCTGCATATTTCTTCTGGAATCTAAAAGCCTCTACTGATATGTCCGACGTATAAAATAGAATATATACGTCCTTATTTTTGTTAAATTAAAGCAGACATACATTGAAGTATTACGTCGGCTGTTCAGGATGGAGCCAATATCAAAGATGGGCAAAGGACTTCTATCCTAATACACTAGTTCCCGAGGGATATTTGGCATATTATTCTAGAATTTTCGATTTTGTTGAAGTTTATTTGAATAGCATTGTTAGTCGATTAACTTTCAAAAAGTGGGCGAAGCAAACTCCGGATAATTTTCGTTTTACACTAAGAATACCTCAAGCCATAATTCAAAGTACTGATACAGAAAGGCTTGGACATTTCCTAGAACAAGACGTTGACCCTTTGGAAGAAAAGGTTCTTGCTCTGGTGATTCAGCCGTCCACTACAATTGCTTTAAAAGATGGTAGAGAATGGCTCGACGAAGTGCTGCAGATTTGTGCCTACTATGGCTATCAAGTTGTCATGGAATTTAATCACTATTCTTGGTTCCAGGACTTAACATATCATATTTTAGAAAAGTATAATGCTGCTTTGGCGTGGACTGAGAAGAGTCGACCAGTCGTAACTTCAGATTTTTTGTATCTCAGAATTAATGATTACGAAGACAGCGTGATAAAGAAATGGATTCAAAAAGTAAACGAAGAACAAGAAGAGACAAAAAAAGGAAAAGAACATGAATATACACTTATCGTTGTTGATAGACCTGCAACTGTGGATTCGGTATTAAAGCTGTTGAATCTATCTGAAAGAAAGAACGATGGTCAGAATTATTGGATTGGTAGAGTGATAACGTGTGTTGATTTGAATGCCTTCTATCCGTCCTGTGAAGAACTCCGTGACCCATCACTAATAGGAAAACCACATGCTGCAATTATGACTGACCAACAAGAAAGAAATAATATAACAAAAGGTGTAGTTGCATCATCCTCGTATGAGGCTAGGAAGCTTGGTGTAAAGTCCGCTATGCCCCTTTCAAAAGCTAGGGAGCTATGTCCTAATCTTATATTAAAACCAGTTGATATTCCATATTATCGCCAAGTTTCTGATAAAGTTATGAGTATGCTGGAAGGGTATGCAGATGTTCTAGAACGAACAAGTATCGACGAAGCATATTTGGATTGTACCAAAAAGGTAGTATCAAAATATAATCAGTATCATTATTCGAACATAGAACACTATGCGTTAGATATTAAGAAGACAATTGAGGAGCAATGTAATCTTAGATCATCTATAGGAGTAGCACCAACTAAGTCAGCTGCAAAGATGGCATCTGATTTCCAAAAACCTGACGGGTTAACTATTTTCTACCCTAATCAACTACAAAAGTTTCTTGAAAACCTAGAAGTTGAAAGAGTATCCGGCATAGGCGTTAAAACTCAGAAAGTTTTAAAGGAAGAAATGGGAATTCACACGATTGGTCAACTTGCAATATATGATGTTCAAAATTTAATGGATAGGTTTGGCAAAAAGAATGGACTTTGGATGTGGCAAGTAGCAAATGGTCATGATGAGGACCCAGTTATACCTAGGGAAGATCATATTTCCCTTAGTACTGAACGTACCCTTGAATCATTCACAAAGGATAAAAAAGTAATACTACAATTCTTGTTAAATGAATTAGTTGACGAGCTCTACGAAAGAGTATCTAGACGTGAATATCGGTTTAAGACAGTAGCTGTTAAGATCGTTAGGTCTGATTTTTCAGTTGAAACAAGAGAAGCATCATATTCAAATTATCAGACAAGGAAAGAAAGTATATCCTCTGTTATTGAAGGATTATTGGATAGGTTCTCGTTTGATGATAGCACAGCAAAGATAAGAAAAGTAGGACTGAAAGTTTCAAAGTTGGTTCGTTTAGAAAACAAAAAACCATCAGCGTTAAAACAAAAAACATTGCTAGACTATAGTTGAATAGTAACCTTGACTAAACTAACTTATTATGCTGATTTGGGAGTGTTGTTGTTCAAAGGTAGTAGCAGGACTTACAATGATAATCAATGTAACAAAAATTACGTTAATTGCTAATGTTCCAGTATTCACAACCCTCACACAGATAATTTCTTATATTTGAACTGCCTCACAAGGACTGCTAAGAATATCGGAGAAATTCTGGATATATTTAGTCCTTCTTCTCCCGTCTTCATAGTTGTTAGCCTTTCCTTATAACATTTCTGTTCAGTAACAGGTAAAAACTTAACACTTCGCTTGGGTGGCAAAATTTAGGTATTCTGGCCGTATGTAGTCTGTTAACCATGTGGTCTCATTGCCTTGGTAGAATTTTATTCCGTTCCTATATGCTTTTTTTGCAAAAACTGTAATGATGACAGGCTTCTTTACGTTTACATTTGGCCACCTGCAAAGCTGTCTGTTGGTCAGTAGATAGATGAACATACTGCCTTCGCATAGATCTGAGACCTTCATCCTTTATCTGTTTTATCAAGTTTGAAGATGTAGCATGAAATAAAATTGTCGGCGGTTCGACAGGTACTTTGAATACCTTGCCTGGTAGTGGATGCCCATATAGAGCACGAATTCTACAACGACAAAAAATCTAGACTTTAATGGGCCCGATAGCTTGTTGATATTATTGCTTGTTGCTGTTGCTGATGTATTTATTTGAGCCGATCTAGTTTTTCCATATTTGGTTCCAGTTACTATCCCGGTTTCCATTAAACTCAGTAAGAAGGTTTGGTCTTTTGGATTCTAATCAACAGCGCAACACAATTGGAGAATGGGGAATAGACGATGATATCACACGACAAAGAAATCAAGTGGGTTTTTGAGAACATACTGAACCCAAGGTCGATGATATCTGCTATATTTGTAAAGACAGGCTGATTGAAATCGAAGAAGTCGCTCCAAACAACGGCATGAGGATAGGAATCCCACACTGGCACCCAAATGCCGCTGAATTAGACTATGTCATAGGTGGAAGGGGAAGGATGACCGTCTTTAGCCCAGGGGACAAAGTAGATACGTTTGAAGTTGGTCCTGGCGAAATCGTTTTTGTTCCGTCCGCGTACTTTCATTATATAGAAAATGTGAATGCTAGTGAAGACATGCAATTTGGAGTCTTCTTTGACCATGAACGACCAGAAGATATCGGCCTTTCAGGCGCCTTCGGGGCATATTCAAATGAGGTCTTAGGATCTGTTTTTGGCTTGCAGTCAAAAGTCCTAGATTCGTTACCAAAATATCAAGAGGTTCTCTTTGTTGTAGCAGGTGGTTAACTAGACAATCGAGATACTTTTAATGATATTATAGTGCCGGTGATGAGTCCAGCTACAAAGATATTCAGTGGTGAAATAGCAGCAATGATGAGTACGGTATGCTGAGGTCCTTCCAGATCCACAACATTGTGGTAAGCCAGGAAGTCCTTCCTGCTATAGCATAGGTTATTCAAACGGACCGGCCTCTCCAGGAACTAACAGCTTGTCCGACTTTTTAAGACCAATAATAATGGTTATAAGTTATAAAATATACCGTGTCATATTAGTTGTGATGGCAAACCTCGAAACAAGATGGGCACTTTTGGCTATTGCTACGATGACCCTGATGCTAATGACGGCTTCAGTCTTTCCGGGGCCAGTCTTAGCCGTCAAGAAAAGTAGTAGTGTTAAAGCTATCCATAAGACCCCCAGCAAGACCACTACCGTCAAGGGCGTGAAGGTCCTCAGCGTTCATACCGCACCATCAAAGGTAGCCGTTGGTAATACATTCGGTCTACATGCTATTGTGTTTAACAACTCCACGGCGACAATCTCATTTGCAAACGGCACATGCACTTCACCGCTATCTATTACCTTTAACAAAAATGTCATGACCGGACCTAATGCAGCAATCGCCTCATGTAAAGCGGAACAGGTTACGCTTAAGCCAGGAGAACAGTCGCCTATATCAAGTTCAGGTATATCATACAGAGCCACAGCTCCTGGAATAACTAACGCAACAATGATTTTCAAATTTGGGGCTGGACCTGCCTCAAGCAAATCTCCAACTAGCGATAGTTATTCTAGAGTATATTCATTTAACATTCAGCCTGCTGGTCCTCGAACTACTACGGGTCCGCAATCTACTCCGTCGCCATAAGGTACTAATACAATTCTTATTACTATCTTTTAGAATAGAAGTCTAATGTGCGATAAATGTGACGAAGCTAGCTGTGCTTGCAAGACGGCATTGTGTGATGAATCAGGAAAACCCGGCGATACATGCTCGTCATGTTCTCACATGATAATATATAGTAATTTGGCGTAGGTCTTCACCCCTAAAAATCCTTACTAGCTCCGCAAAAGGTTTTTTATTTTCAGGTCTTGTGATAATCTATGACAAATGATATAGATACAGCGGAATTTTTTAATCGACTCTCCTTATCAAATTTTGAAGATTTGGCAGGAAAAAACAATGAAGATATATCTTCTAGGCTTAAATCTTTAGAAGAAAGGTTTGAAAATGATATTCAAGAGTTAATAGAACTATCTGTTTGTAATAAAACAAGGACTAAGTTGCTCCGTTCTGCGAATACTGTTGAATTCATACTAAAAGGCATTGTTGATGAGTCCTCTTTGAAGACACAAACAGAATATATTAATTATTTGATATCAAAATTAATACTCTGTCAGAAAACTGTCATGTTGCTTGTTAACATTCTTGTAAATAAGCATAATCGTTTCAAACTCCTCTGGAAAAAACATGGCGAAAAGGATAATTCTTACACAAAAGATGACCGATATCTGTTTCATATAATCTATGAATTATATGGACAAATCTACGGATTATGTCAAAATATAGGAACTGCAATTCGCGATTACTTTGATTTATATCATAAAATAAAATCCAATATTTCAAAGAAAGAAAAGGATTTCAAGGCTTTACCTGTTCAAGATCCAGAAGTTCAAGTATCTGAAAGAATCGATGAGATAAATAGAGAGACTGAAAATTGTCTCCTAGTCAATCCGTCAGAAAGCATACTGGGACTTTCCGCAGTGATAATTGGATTAGAGAGTCTTATTATTATTAAAATTGCAGATAAAATCAGACAACACATTACAACGAAATCTCGAAGTAATGAAATAGACATAAGATTCACTTCTAAATTCAAAACAAAAGATGTATTTCATATAGTTAAAGAACTTTTTCCAAAACAGAAGGAGTATGAAGCTTTAGATAAAATATATGATATGTCTAGCAAAACAGTTCATCGAGCAATTTCATATCCCAACTATATCAGCTGGGGTTGTTTTTCATTTGTCACGGAAGAATTAGAAAAGACGATAAGGAAACTGAATCCAGATGATGTGAAATTAGAAAACATTATCGTACAATTGCAAAATGAAGAAAAGCTCTGCCTCGTCTGACAACTATCGCAATTAATACTGGGGGTAGGTGTCATCTAAACTTGGAAAATTACTGGGGAGACTCAGAGGAGATATTGATATATTATCTTAGACAATGAAACTCTCTGCGTCGCCCAGTCTTAAATCCCAGACAGAAGATAAACGAATCACTTGATAAGGTATGAGAGTATCGTCCTGTGTCTGAGAATAACTTGAAGACAGAAAATATACGACTAAAGAGTGAGGGATTTCTAACCTAACTAATGAACCCAGAAATTGTCTGCGATCGTGGAGAGATATTCAATCACCGGGTAGATGTGCACTTTGTAGAGGGCATCGTATCAAAATGAGAACTGACAATATACACACAGACATAAATATCAAAAAAGATACAGAATCCATATGCAGCTTTCCCTATCTGCCAGAGAGCTACTTACAACAACCAGAGCAGTACGCAAACGACTTGACATTACTCGTCCAGTAGAACGTGAAGTAATTGAAGAGTGTGTAGCTATAGCACAGCAAGCCCCTACTTCTTCTAATACGGAGAATCAGCACTTTGTAATAGTTACCGATCCTATCAAAAAGTCTGCACCTGCAGAACTATTTCGGAGAGGTTGGGAGACTTATGTAAATCTTCCAAAACCAGCGAGCAAAATAAAGTTTGAAGATCCTGAACGTAATGGTACACAATCAAGGGTAGCATCTTCTGCTGAATACCTAAGAGATCACTTACAGGAAGTTCCAGTTCATGTAATTCCATGTATAGCTGCTCGTACTGAAGGAATGCCAACTGTCATGCAAAGTGAAGCATGGGGTTCTATTGCTCCAGCAGTATGGAGCTTCATGCTTGCAGATCGTTCCTTCGGACTTGGCACATCTTGGACCATCTTACATCTGTTTTATGAACAAGAGGCAGCAAGTATCTTGAATATTCCATTCAAGGAAGTTATGCAAGTTGCATTAATCCCAGTGGGCTATACCAAAGGCATTCATTTCAAGTCTGTACCACGTGAACCGGTTTCTAAGATAGTGCATTGGAATGGTTGGTGAAATATATTGTCAGTATGTTATTCTTGTCTTTCTATTTGTTGAGCTAAATAATAAACAAATCATGAGATAAAATCTTGTACATAACGTATCAAAATCTATCCAGGTATCAGTCCTTGTAAAAATAAACACCTGCATCCGGACGGAAGGTATATCCTGTCATCCCAACTTTGGCTATCTCTTGGCCTTCGCTGATAGATTGACCTACTTTGACTTTTGAGCTCCGGGGTGCCAAGTGATCGTACCTTGAGTATTCTTCATTTGCATGCATAATAGCTACAAAATTTGTAAAATTCCAATAAGTTGGATTTGGCCCACCAATGCAAGAATCGTCTTTAACGTAGGTGACTACACCATTGGCTGCAGCGAGTACTGGAGTATTTTCTGGGACTATGAAATCTATTGCGTTTCGAAGGTTTCCTGTGTGAACTGGAGAGGAGGTTCTGTCTACTCTTTCTAACAAATTTTTCGGTACATGCAATCTATAGCGGTTAATAGCACTTTTTTTCAAACCTGTTAAAGTCTTTCAACACACTAAGGATTAAAACAGTTTCAGGATTATTAATATGCCCCGGTAGATATCGATATTTCTTATGTGGCTGCTATTTCCGCTTGAATAATAATTCATACATAGATACTGAAACATGGAATAACGCCCACTGAGCCTAGGGAATGACGCGAGAGTAGAAGCACACA
Source organism: Candidatus Nitrosopolaris wilkensis (assembly GCA_003176995.1). Taxonomy (GTDB): domain Archaea; phylum Thermoproteota; class Nitrososphaeria; order Nitrososphaerales; family Nitrososphaeraceae; genus Nitrosopolaris; species Nitrosopolaris wilkesensis. The sequence continues at coordinate 105 of QHBN01000194.1, read as the reverse complement.
TGAGAAAGTACTACCCTATTTTATGCACAAAGTTTGAGAATGAACCTCAATATTTACCCACTAAAGAGGGAGAGTATTCTATTTAGATTGTAGCGCAATTCTTAT
>QHBN01000193.1 GCA_003176995.1 Candidatus Nitrosopolaris wilkensis | reverse complement strand
AGTATCGAGATAGTACAGAAATACAATCCAGATAAGCTCGATTATTATTGAGCTGATGTGTACAATTTGATAATATCCACTTCAGAAGCAACAATCAGTTGAAGTTTATGGAACAACTATCGGTAAATAATTGTAAACGTAATATAACTAAACTATTATACGAAGGTAGATTTCATTAATTTTATTTTTTCTTGTAGGACAAAAGAGATTGATTCAACCATAGAATTAATATTCCATCAAATAGAGCTTGTAAAGCTGTCCTGTCTGTCTATTTGTATACTTCCAGTCTTCAATGCGATCCTTTAATTCTCTAAATCTCGTTTTGAGAGCTGGATGAATCACAGTATAAACATCCTCTCCTATTGTAATTCTATCAGGATCGGTGATTGAAGTTATTTTTGCTGCTATGTTCATACAGTAGCTCAGAATATCAATTTGAGAGCTTTTGTCATGCCCATATTGGACAATTGTGTTTTCACCCTCATCTATACCTATCTTTATACTGAGCTCAGGATAGTCATACTGGTTCAATATAGGATTGATTCCATTCCGGATTACCGTGATCATTGATTGGGCACAGTAGATAGCATTATCACAAGCGAGCAATTTGTTATAGCTTGATGGAAAGAGGGCAATTACTGCATCACCGACGTACTTTAACACGTACCCCTTATGGCTTTGTATTACCGAGGACATCTCATACGTAAATGCTCTGATTATACTGACTAGCTTATCGACAGGCAAAGTCATGCTCATATCGGTTGAGCCCACCAAATCTACGTACATGATTACAAGTGGAATCTTTGAGTTTATGTGATTCAGGAGAAACGCCTGAGCAGGATTCAAATTTGAATCATACTGATAACGCCTTTTCAGAGCTCTCCACATTCTGTCTTGAGTTTGAGCTACGAGTGTTTCTGCATCAACCGTTACCTGTTGCGGTTCTCCAGAATTGCGACTACTACCTCTACTACTGCCCATTATCATATCCACCATTGAATCGGCAGCATTAGATTGTTTACTTGGATTCCTTTTTCTGTCTTCATCTGGTATGTTGTCATTATTTCCGTTCTCTTCTACAGAATGCAAGTAATATGATCATCATTTATGGTCGATATCGAGGATTTAAACTCAATCCCATGAATTCCGTTCGATAATTGCATCCCTGATTTTTCTTCTACCTTTCTTTCAATCTTAGTTTCTGTCTATACTTTCTTGGTCGTGGTACTGTTCTCAATGTTGTATGACAGCATGGACATCTGACGCCTGACCATTTGATGAATATATCACATACTTGGCATCGTTTCTGACCCATATTATAGCGACCGATTTCAGAATAATAGTAAGAGCTTCCAGGATGAGTTCTTGTAGCCTTATATTTTATACAGATGTCTTTACATGTCATTTTTTCACTTCTTAATTACTACCCCTTGGAACTAAATTACTCAGTTTAGTGTAATTCCTCTTCTTTGATCTCAGAGGTAATTTGCAACACGGACATCTTGGACCTACAGATTTGATATAAATTGCACATTCTGAACATCTTTTAAAGCCTAGTTTATATGCTGAATATTTTCCTCCTCCTATGTTTCGAAAACGCTGACAGATTCCTTTGCAACCTATCGACAAACAGAATACACTGTACACTGTACAATCTGGTTAATATAGGAATAAGTAAAGTGCAATCTATTGCACTCACTTGCATTCCATATCTATAGTATGATTGTATGATCAGACAGAATTAAATAGCGCTCCAAAAAGTTAACTTCTAGAATCGGAAATCAAAGTTATATCTAATCTAATTTATTTAGGTAGTTTCGCTTTTCCACGTAATGTCTAGGAAGACATATTGTATGCCCGTTTTTCAGCTGCCATCAATATTTGAAAAAAATGGATGAGGTTTACTTCACAACTACCTTTCCAACCATAGTGGGATGCAGCTGACAGAAGTATGGAAACTCCCCTGCAGTCATGAACTTGTGGGAAAATGTTTTTCCTTGAGTAGTCAGGGCAGTAGGCCCAGATAAACCAGAATCAAACTGCTTTCCATGTGTTGTATCGCTGGGTCCAGTACCAGAAGTGACTGTATGGAAAGTCGTGTCCTTGTTAGTCCAAGTTACTGTATCACCGACTTTGGCATTTAGCGGATTCGGCGCGAAGGCTTTGTTCGCCAAAGTAGATGCATTAGGCACTATTGAAACACTATCACCACCGGTTGAGTTAGTTCCGCCAGAAGCCGAGGTCGTATTAGCGGCCTGTTGAGCTGACACCGAGGCATACTGAAGACTTCCCATTGCGAATGCAATCGCCGCGACTATTCCTAGAATTGCTATGGACTTTTGTCTAGACATGCAAAATCAAACTATAATCTATTTTATAAGTGGTTCGTTTGTCCAACGATTATACAAACTGTGACTCAGTAGCACTTCCATGATATACCTTTCGTTGTCAGCCGATCTCATTTGACACGATACTAAAATTAGCAAACGTCTCATGCTTCGTTTCGCTTGAAAAGGTATCAAATAACAACGGGATCCAGAAATGGTTATATCGCACATTCAGTATAATATTTGAATGTCAGGGCTATCACGCAAGAATAAAATGGTAAGTATCGTTTTTGTGGTAGTATTGCTTGCTACTCTGGCCGTAGCTATTTCTATTTCCTTTACCTACAATGTAAGAGCAGCAGTAACAAAAACAACTGTAGACACCCAAGTACAGGTGGGAGGAGGTAGTTTAAGCAATCCCCTCTTTGGGTATACGCCACAAAATGTGGAAATTAAGGTTGGACAGACCGTTGTCTGGTATGTTCGACCTCGAGTCGCAGCGGAACCACACACAGTCACGTTTGTATTTGATAACAAAACTATGACACTTGGTTTTGTGGCCAGCAATCAAAGAGTATTTAATCCAGCAATAATTGATTTAGATGATGTCACAAAAATTTATCCGCCAAATGCAAGCCTAACGATAACTGGTACTGAAAAGTATGTTAATTCAGGCTGGATGTTTCCAGCGGGGCCACTTCCTGGAAGTTCAAGTACATTTAGCGTAACATTTCAAGAAGCAGGTTCATACAGATATTTATGCCTACTTCATCCCTGGATGGTTGGAAAAGTAGTGGTAAGTTAACCAGACTGTTAATTCCGCTTCATGGGGACAGGCTCCTTCATACGTGACACATGAATGAAGGCTTTCTCATTCTATCTCAAAAGTAATTGTAGACGAATGGAAGATAGGGCTTTCTAAGAAGGTTATTCGATCCTTTTATCTATTACTGACTAACCTTCTTGCATTGTTGTTCTTTTGCTCTTGGTGTTATCGGAGTTTGAATGCCATGCTTGCTCATGTTTTCTCCTCTGTGCTTTACTGCCAAACACCAATTTACAGGAATGACACTTGAACGGAAGTATTCGGTTATATCCAACGTGCTTGCTCATGTTATTGCTTTCGTATCTAGCCTTATGATCATTCTTTAACTTCTCATAGTCGAATTTGTTATCAGTATTTGTTTTTTCTTCATAAACGCTGCTACTTGTAGATGCTACAGTGGTAGAAGAATAGGAGGGTATTGTTTTTTCACTATCATGCACATTAGTCGTATTATTATGATGATCACGATTACTTATCCAGTGTTTCAAGGTATATGTCCAATCATATTTAAGGTCTGCAAGGTGATCGACTTCTTCAACAAGCTCTGTGTATTGTGCTGTTGCTATTTCTTCACTGGTTGCTGTAAGAATGTCTGATACACCTTCCAAGCGGATAGCATATTCGCTCCTAGAATAGTTTGACCATAACTGTATCTTTTTAGACAGTAAAGAATGATCTTTGTTGTGTATAGAAGAATCTATGCAGTCATGCCATATAAGATGCACCCAAACTAGAGGTTTATTCTTCAACTTGGCTGATAATTACAATCTCTTGGTGGTTTTACTAGACTCTTGAGTGAAGACGCTTGTTAAATTCGTATAGGTTAAAAGAATAGTGCATTTCTTCTGATCAGATTATACAGATCCTACAGTTAAGACGATCTTGTTTACCTGGTATAGCTCTAACTATGGTAGTATAGTATGTATTATGTGGGGGGGTCAGTAGTTAGACAGTAATAACTATCTAGTAAACCATTTCTGCCAAAACGTATCATTATCAAGGACTGAGTCCATCAGATAATCTGGTGCTTACTTAAGAAAGTAGAATTTACCCTCACCATTACACAAGTCAAGTACTTGAATGATGAAGGATTACCTATTAGACTTGGATCGATAAAGACCTGTACTTTATCTTTTGGCATATCTGATATTTTTGCTAGAGGAAGAACATATGTATTTGCAGTATTATTGAATTCAGTCATATACCAACCCTTTAATGAAAGGTTTGAATCTGGAGCAAAGTTAGGTATTATCAATGTGTAAATTCGTTCATCATCTCCAGGTGAACTGCTAGTATTATAATATAACAGCCAAATATACACTGTTTCATATTTTTCATTTCTGTTAGGATCACCAGCTAGCTTCTACTCACAAACGACAGAGGCTATTTAGATAAGACCTTGTTTAAATAGACAGTATGCGATGTGGTGATCATTATATGATGTTTCTACGCTAAAACAAAAATGAAAGCATTATCAAATGATGAATGTTCTGTTTGTGGTTCTGATCAGATAGTTACTATTCCTGACTCTGGCGAAATTGTTTGTGGGGATTGTGGAGCAGTAATATCCGATAAAATAGAGGAAAAAGGTCCAGAATGGCGTAGTTTTACCACAGCGACAGCAGGAAGAGAAGAAAACGACGAAAATAGAACAGGAATGCCTTTTTCGCTAGCTCGCTCTGATATGGGTCTATCTACTATCATAGGAAGAACCAACAAAGATGCAAGCGGGAGTAAAATTAATCCATCTATGCTTTCTACTATTCAAAGATTAAGAACGTGGGATTCTAGAACACAAGTATATACTTCTACAGATAGAAATCTCACGCAAGCCTTCAATGAACTTGATACACTTAAAGATAAACTTGGGTTACCGGGTGCCGTAATTGAGAAGACCGCTTATATTTATAGAAAGGCTCAGGAAAATAGATTAGTACGTGGAAGGTCAATATCTGCAGTATTAGTTGCTGCTATATATATTGCCTGCAGGGAAATGGGGATACCAAGAACACTAAACGATATAACAACAAAGAGTAATGTCAAAAGAAAATCTGGTTCCAAATGCTATAGACAATTATTACTTGGACTTGACCTTAGGATACCCATGGTTGATCCTATAAAATGTATTGCTAGAGTGGCAAATAAAGTCAAAATAAGTGAAAAAACAAAACATCAAGCAATCAATCTTATGAATACTGTTATTAAAAATGAGATTTCAGCTGGCATAGATCCAATGGGACTTGCTGCAACGGTAATTTATGCATGTTGCATAAGCACAGGTGAGATCAAAACTCAAAAAGAGGTTGCTAATGCAGCAGACATAACTGACATGACACTTAGAACGAGATTAAAGGATCTAAAACATCATCTTGACTTATTGAATTAGATGAAGTCATACTAAATATCCCTTATTGGGACCTGCAAGACTCTATAAGTAATGAAGCAGCTTTGCGACTAATAATTAGTTTCCATGCTATTCACTGCAAATATGAAATATTTTCTTTTGTGCTCTCAAGACCTATAACAAGACTAAACAACCAGATTAGAATAGACATGTATAGGATTTAGTTCTGAATAGGGTAGTTATAGCAATACAAGTCAGGACGGCTATGAGAGCCATTTATAAAGATTAACAATAATTTCATTTTAGTAATATTTCTCCATTCTTTCTCTCCACCTTCGCTGTGCCTCACTTTCGTAGCCATAAGAGGTCCGTTCAATATCATCCTCATTTGTCGTTTGTTTAGCATCATCGTTTTCTTCGCCGACATCATCTTCAACACCTATGTCTGACCCATGTTGCCAGGAGTCTATTCCACACATACCCAAATTGGGAAACATCTCTACCTCAAGACCTAATTCTTTTTGTACCTTTTGAATTCCAGCAGCATAATACCTCATTTCCTTTTCATCCTCTTGATTCTTCGCTATTTTGTATCCGAGCCAACTTTTCTGCAAGACTCCCCATTCAGGCCTGCTCTTAGAGTATTGCATAGCGGCTGAATAATAGTTAAAGTATGGCATATCTATCCAAATATCGTAGTAATATACGATATACGCTTAATTTACTAATTAACTCTTTGATTTGCTTAATAACACGGAGGTTCTATGCTGTAGTAATAAAGTACATTCTAGCAGCGTGGTTCCTAAAAATAGTGGAACCGTTCCCAAAAAAAACAGACCACAACATGTCGTGGAGGTATCACTTGCAGCATTTTATTGATTTTTGTGCGTAAAATCACTAATGATTTCCTCCGTCCAAGTAGTGTAAAAGTGACGCTAGATAATAGAACCAAGCTGGAACCGTTATGATAATAATGAAATTGGTGGAACTGGGACTGGAACCAATATAAGCCAGAAGGGAATATTCTATGTGATTAGATAAACCAAGTTAGATGACTTTTACAGAAGAAGAACAAGCAATAATCGACCTACTTAAACAGAACAAATCATATAGTTATATTGCTCAAGAGAGACATACTTCTAGGAGAAATATTTCCCGTACCAAAAAGAGGTATGAAGAAGAGCAAACGAAAAATAAAGAGCAAAACTCCGTAGTAAACAAGGAATCGGTGGAAAATCAAGAGCAAAATAAAGTTCAATTATCAAAGCCTTCACAAGTGTTAAAGCTCTTTTGTGAGGGAAAGAAAACAGTAGAAGTTGCTATAGAATTAGACATGCAGATAGCCGAAGTAGATAGAGTGTACAAAGAATATTCGGAATCAAATGGCTTATACGATTTGAATCAAGTATATGAAGATATCAAAAAGAATGGCAGTATTTCCTCATTCGTAAAGTTATACCAAATTATTAAACAAGAACGAATGGGTATGCTGCAAGTGGCTAATTTACTAAAGATTTGTGAAGAAATCCCTTATTTAGAAGCTAAATATCAACGCATCAAAGATGTTATCGAAAAGGATGGTCCCAAGGTGCTTGACTTGATAAAACAAAAACTATCCTTACGCAATGACATACAATCCATTCTGGGCGAATTACCATCCTTCCGAAGTTACGTAGACAATGAGCTTAAGCATGAACAAGAAAAGTTAGATAAACAAAAAGCATCCTTAACCAACGAGGTAAATAAATGGAAAGAATGCGCAATAAATGAGATAAATAATTCGAAAGAATGCTTACTCGCACTAAGAGACGCAGCAGATAAATTAAAATCCATCCGAAAGGAGGTAGACAAACTCAAACAGGAAGAACAGCGACTAACCAGCCGTATTGAGCTACTTAAGAATGAAGAACGACAAGAGCAATATGTTCAACGACCTCAATCACAACCACAACAGACCGCAAAACAAGGGAGACCTATTCGATTGGAACAGGAACAGAAGAAAGACAATGCAGTAGAGACAGAGCAGGAATTACCAAATGATGCTATTTGGCAGCAGTTCAAAAGCCACTGGTAGCTACGGGAGCAGCGTAGTAGTAGTCTTATTTTTTAATAGTAATTATGTGTATACGAGTAATTACGCAAAAACGAAAATTTCTGACAATGCAAGCAACTAGCACATCTGAAAAGGTTACGAATAAACGGACAAACAAAAACTCACCGTAGGACTTAGGGAAAAGGTTTGAATAATAAGAACGAATAATATCATTCTGACTTTACATGGGCGTTACGGCTACAATAAGCTATACAATTCAGGGTTTGCCTGATGAAGTAATTACCTTCAATTTAACTGGTACAGATATTGCAGATATGGAGAGACAAATGCGATCGAAGAAAGAGGTCCTTGATAATGAACGCAAAGTCGACCCTCAAAATAGCCATATTCGTTTTGAGCCTAATTCAATAAGGATAACTTAATCACACTAAATCAGATAACGATTACAACCGAAGAAAAAAAAGTTTTATGGATGTGGTTGCTGACAGTGTGGGTTTCCTGAGTCTCCTCCTATGCTATTTGTATGTGGGTTGCCGTTCTCATGACCTTGTGGATTCGTTAATGAAGTATCAACATGCACCTGACCGAAGCAGTGACCGCCGTGATTACTTGCAAATACATTTGTTGCCGTAAATCCTAAAGCTAATGTCCCTAACGCAGCTAGAATAGCAGCAGCTAAAAATATGTTTTTCATTGATTGATTAAACACACACACAATTAAGAGTTGCTAGGAAAAGAACCTCAATTACTAGACCAACAACGACCACAACAACCAAAACAGCAAACAAATAATAAGTTAAAGGTCTAGAACGATGGATCTATCTTTTAAACTGAACTTAGTGCATATACGTTAGGTGCTAATAAGATTAGTAGCGGTATTAGACCGCCGAATATTACTAATCTACACTATTGATTCTCTAATTTCCTGTTCCATCACAACCGTTATGGATTTGTGCTCCTGGTAATAGGTTACCATTAGAATCCACCATTGCATGATCTGTCATAACACCTGTTTGAGTATTACATGTGCATTGACCTGGATCTGGACAACCAGAAGGACTAGCTTGAACCTGTGTCGGATGCATTGTTGTCGCTGTCAAGCCAATGGCCAATATCGCAACCGCTGCGAGGATTATCATGCTGACTGAGAATCGATTGTCTGTTCTAATATTTTTGGGTTCTGTTGAATCTTCGGGTGTTGTAGATGGGTGTTGAAAAGTGGGTGATGGTCAAATTTGATTCTGTTGAAATAATGTTATTCAAGAATGGGCGCTAATTCAAAGATTGTAACGTATCTGTCCTTTGAGATATAGTATCAATTCGACTATGAAATATGTTGCAGCTGGAACCGAAATAACGATTATCATGTTTGTTATATTTTGGCTCTGTCCTGTTATAATAGCTGAATATAATGCTAGTGTGAAAAGAATTGTAGTATACACTATAATCGTGATGGGATGGTTATATTTTTTATAAGTATGTTTTGGTGCGATTTTGCTGAAATGTATGTAATGAACTCTCTTAACGCCCTTTGCCTTTTTTATTTCCCTTTCAATCTCACATGTTTTATCTATGTCATCAAGAGTAATCTTCTTAGTGATTAATACACCTCTTGACTCATGAATAGATGGATCACCATTAATAGGCTCTGCGTTAAAAACCTCATAATCAATATGCTCTAATGATGCCTTACTGAAGGTTCCATCAACCTCAATATGTAACTTTACTTCCAACACGTGCATATGTTTCTGTTAAGGAGTGTGTTGAGACGAACCAAATAAATTTTATATATTTGATTATTCCATTACGCCTTATTGATGTCATTAAGAAATACGATAATTACATTGAATTATACCATAACATATTTATATAATAGGTCTATAGTCACTACGCCTGAATTATATATAACTAATGAGAAGGATTACTAGACATGAAAACCAAACATGATGTATTAATTCATATAATATGGAATAAGATGGATAATGAGAGTAATGATCATGTTTGCAAGGAAATCAAAGATAGCTTAGATAGGATTGAAGGTATAAAAGAAAGTTTCGTTACACCTGATTCAGAAATTTCTGATATAGCAGCAATTGCTGAATGGTCTGAAAGTGAAATAAAAAACAGATTAAGTGAGATACGTTTAATAAAAAGCATTAAAAGCGTAGATGCTAAAATTTTAGTACCAGCTTAATTCTTCTCTTTTGTATTCTGGAGTAGTTTTAACCACTTTTTTTTCTGTAACTCCTATCCCTGCTGTTTGTGCTGGCGTCTGCGATTCTAAAGCCATGTGAGGCTTCACAAAGTTATACTGTATCCTTTGACCGCATTAGCTTTGTTCGTGTTCATCGATAAAGAAAAAATGCTAGCTGCAAAGAGTATGCCAATAATTATGGGGATTAACTTTGGTTTCATTCGCTCTACCATCTACTACTAACACCTGTAAAGCAGTTGTTATTATCCATGCTTCGTTCTTATCCATGCTTCTATTATGTAAAGATCCGAAAACTAGATTCCGCAGTATTGAACTATCAAAGAGAGAAGTAACTGTTTTGAGTGCTATGACAAAATTGCTAAAGAAATAAGATTTTATCATCAAACGATGGACTATAAACTACTAGACCAGGTGCGAACAAGTAAATGACCTGTATAGGTATATGCACTAGATACAAGGCTATTAGACCTGCAACCGTAGGAGGCCTTCGTTATTCAATGGGACAGAAGAGATGTCAAATATGTGAGATTTTTCTTTATGTTGAAGGCCTCTATTGTCCCTGTTGTAAGTATAGGTTACGAACGAAACCAAGGCTAAGCAAGGCTAGACTGAAACTATTGGAAATCCAAAGAAAAGGCACAACAATAGGTAGGAATAACTGACCACCTAGCGGTTGCGGCATTATACTTGGATAATTGGTAATTATAAGAAATGACTACTTACGAATATATATCTCATTGCGTGTCAGTTTTTTCGAATGTCCGAATGTCCAAGATGTCATTCTAAAGATTACGACATTATTGACACTACAGCAGGCGTTAACAGATACAGATGCAAAGCCGATATAACTCATATATGGCAAGATCCTCACCAGAAATAGTTATTCGTAGATGCAATTGTCACTAAATTACTTGAAGAAGCAGTTATTAGATTATTGAAAGAAAATAATAAGCTATGACGGGACGAAATACTCTTAAGACCAATTGGCGTTACTTGGGATAATTGATGAAACGTAAGTTGTGAAGCCAACTTTAGTCCGCAGATGAAAAATCAGTTAATCGGTCTAAATTCGAATCACAACGAACCGGTGTTAAAGAAGCACAGCTCTTCCCACCTTCCACCGATGTTGAAGGATTAACACTTCTAACAAAAAAGTCTTAGCAGGGACGCGCTACTATGTAGTTTGAAATACTATAAATTTAGGAATTTTTATGATAGATCACAGATCGAATGACCTGAACGAAGTTTTTATCTAAACATTGGTTAATACATATTCTCAGTATATTAATATTATAATTATTAGTTATACCAGTAAGTCACAATGATTAATAATTTTATTGCACACTAGTACTCACTTGACAGATGTTGAGTTAGAACGGATAATGAAGTCATTAGTCGAGGAGCAATTGATTGTCAAGCTACTTAGATGCTTTGATTGCATCAATGAGCACGACAATGGATATCGTGACAATGAAGATACATCACCGACAAACCCTCGTCCACTGCAATTCTTAAATTGAATGCCCAAAAAATGCTATTTTGAAAATAGTGGTAGAATTTCTTCGAGACTCTTATTAAGAAATCGTGTTTGTATATGGTATATTCAGTCTCTCGTATCTATTCTTAGAAGGTATACTCATTGAATATTTATTAGAAGAATTAGTTGATAAGGACTGACTGCCACCATGAGGAACAAAAGTAAAGTGACATACGCCGACTTGGGAATAGATATAAAAATGATATCCAAAGCCAAAAAAAAAATTGGTGCTATGATTTCTGGTACTCACTTACTCCCGTTTACCGGTAAAGTTCTTTCGGGCTACGGCGGTTATGCAGGACTGATCGATCTTGGTAGCAGAATATTGGCGCTACATGCTGATGGCGTCGGATCGAAAATAATAGTAGCTCAAATGATGAATCGTTTTGACACAATAGGCATTGACTGTATTGCAATGAACGTTAACGATGTCATCTGCGTCGGTGCACAACCTCTAGCATTTATTGATTATATAGCGCTAAAATCTGCAAATAAAATTCTGGTGCAACAGATCGTAAAAGGTCTCGTTGAGGGAGCAGAAGAAGCTAACGTTCCTATTGTAGGAGGAGAGACAGCAGTTCTCCCGGATCTTATTTCGGGGTTCGATGATGGGAACGCTTTTGATCTTGCAGGAATGGTTCTGGGAAGCGTATCGAGGAAGTCTGAGCTTGTTTTAGGTCAAAGAATCACCGTAGGCGATGTAATCCTAGGAGTCGAAAGTAGCGGATTACATTCAAATGGCTATACGTTGGCTCGAAAAGTTCTTCTTTCAAAATATTCTTTAGATGAAATCCCTGGACATATGCATCATGTGCTCGGAGAAGAACTACTAACCCCTACCCGAATATATGTCAAACCAATAATCGAGATATTAAACCGTAGAAAGAGTATTCGGATTCACGGTCTAGCCCACATTACGGGAGGCTCATTCACGAAATTGGCCCGGTTAAATAAAAGAGTAAGGTTCATGCTTAACAAGTTGCCTTCAGTGGAGGGCATTTTTAAGCAGATACAAATTGAGGGACGCATTGACATAAATGAGATGTATAGAACTTTTAACATGGGAATCGGATTTTGTGTAATACTTCCGAAGAACTCCGTCGACAAAGTTTTTAGTATATTTGAGAAATACAGAATGAGATGCTTACAGATTGGAACAGTTGATAAAAAAGGCAGCGGGAATGTAATAGTCAGATTAAATGGCAAAAATAATGTCCTGTAATCCCCAGTCAGTTGCTGATGCTAAAGTTAGACCTCCCTCCTCCGGTTGAGTTCGGAATTATTGTTTCCGATACGTTTCGGGATAATATTAATATGTATTCTGCCAATCAGAGTCAGCTTGTTGAGGAACCTCTCGCTACCCATCGAAACAGAAGAAAAACTTGAAAATGACTATGTTTCCGCGTGCAAGCATATCGCTTCACAAATTCAATTGAGGAGCAACCTATCACGCCATGATATTGCGAAAATCGTGAGAGACGCATCAGCTAAATATTGCCTTTCCACATTGCCAAGAAACCAGGACATTTTAGGATACCTTGATAATTTAGATTCTTACCGAAAACTTTTGATGGTCAAACCTGTAAAGACCGCATCTGGTGTGGTGATAATTGCTGTACTGCCGAAACCGTATGCATGTCCACAGGGCAGATGCATTTACTGTCCTGGCGGGATTTCAGCTAACACTCCCCTAAGTTACACAGGACGCGAACCTGCAACAATGCTTGCTCAAAAGTTCGGATACAATCCATTTGGGCAGATTCGATCAAAATTATCTCATATCTGTTCCCTAGGCCATGACGCAGGCAAGGTGGAGCTTGTCATCGTAGGTGGTACTTTTCCGTTTATGCCTCATGATTATCAAAGAGAATTTGTAAAGTTGTGTTTTGACGCATTAAATTGTGATAACGATAAAAGCGTTAGTTCCTTAGGCCTGCATGAAGCGATGAAAATAAATGAGACAGCAAAGACCCGCTGCGTCGGTCTAACAGTCGAGACAAAGCCTGATTATTGTAAGGAGCAGCATATTGATCTGATGCTTGAGATGGGTGTTACACGTGTAGAAGTCGGAGTTCAGTCCTTACAAGAGGGTGTTTATAAGGCTGTCAACCGCGGGCACGATCTTGGCGATGTTATCGAATCGTTTCAAATTGCACGCGATAGCGGGCTTAAGATTGTCGCTCATATGATGCCTGGATTACCGGGTTCATCGCCCGAGATAGACATACAAGACTTTAACACTTTGTTCGAAAATCCTCTCTTTAAGCCAGACATGTTGAAGATATATCCTACACTTGTCCTAAAAGATACCCCTTTGTATAAACTCTACACGACTGGAAGATATGCCCCATATTCTCAGGAGGAGTTGATAGACATTTTGATCGCGATAAAGAAAAAGGTACCTCCATGGATTAGAATTATGCGAGTTCAGAGGGAGATAGAGCCAAAGGATATTATCGCAGGTCCAAAATTCGGAAACTTGAGACAGATTGTACTACGGAAATTACATGACCAAGGGTTGAGGTGCAAATGCATAAGATGCAGAGAGGTTGGTTTAGGTGAAAAAAGATCGATTTGCATGGATGATATTATCTTGAATAGGATCGATTACTCCGCAGCTCGTGGAACGGAAGTATTTCTGTCTTTCGAGACCAGCGATCATTCAAAGATTTTGGGTTTCTTACGATTGCGTCGAATAAAGACTTCTCATAGAAAGGAGCTAAAACAAGATTCTACAATCGTGAGGGAGCTTCATATCTACGGACCGATGTTAAATGTGGGTAGTAGAGGAGAAGATAGATCCTATCAGCACAGCGGATATGGCGCTCAGTTGATGCAGGAAGCAGAGAGGATTGCAAGCCAGGAATTCGGAGTACGAAAATTATCCGTAATAAGTGCGGTAGGAACCAGAGAATACTACAAGAAGCTCGGATACCAGAACGATGGTCCCTATATGTCAAAGGTGCTTTAGACAACTTTAATGACTGCAGAAGAAGAACAAATCATCGGAAAAGGAACTTGGATTGATAAGGTGGCAAGCACTTTATTAAGACGCGAGAAACGATTGGGCAGGAACTTGGATATGATCGTGGTGGAAAGTGGACTTGGAGCATCCGGCTTTCCACATATTGGGAGTATAGGTGATGCCGTGAGGGCCTATGGAGTTGCACTCGCTCTTGGGAACTTTGGTTATAAAGCTGAATTAATCGCATACTCAGATGACATGGACGGACTCAGAAAAGTACCTCAAGGTTTGCCAGTTTGGCTTAATGAGCATCTTGGTAAACCCGTATCAACAGTACCAGATCCGATGGGTAGCTGTCATGCATCATATGGCGCACACATGAGTGGTCTCCTACTGGATGCGCTTGACAGAATTAAGGTAAAATATCGGTTTCAAAGTGGCACCGAAGCATACCACAAAGGAATTCTTGTCGATCAAATCGATACAATACTAAGAAACAGTGAACGCTTGGGCAAAAAAATATCGCAGTTGGTTGGCCAACAAAAGTATACAGAAACTATTCCATATTTTCCCATATGTAAGAATTGTGGGAGGCTGTATGTTGCAAATGCTGAACAATACATTCCAGATGACAAGAAGGTAGTATATACTTGTTCCGGCAGCAGGATTGGCCAACAAGAGATTAAAGGCTGTGGATTCAAAGGGAAAGCTGATATTCGCAAGGGAGAGGGAAAACTAGCATGGAAAGTCGAATTTGCCGCGAGATGGCATGCACTGGACGTCAGATTTGAGGCATACGGAAAGGATATCATGGATTCTGTGCGAATTAATGATTGGGTGGCGAGTGAAGTTCTCGGATTCTACCATCCAATGCATGTAAAGTATGAAATGTTCCTCGACAAAGGAGGTAAGAAAATTAGCAAGTCGTCAGGTAACGTACTTACCCCTCAAATCTGGCTGACATACGGAACACCAGAATCCATATTGTTATTATTGTTTAAACGGATAACAGGCACCCGCCATGTCAGCATCGATGACATACCTTCGTTAATGGACGAATACGATCTATACGAAGACTTGTATTTCGGTAAGCTGAAAGAGTCAAATGCGGCTAAACTGATGAAAATCAAAGGGGTCTATGAATATATTAACCACCTGGAGCCGCCGCAGCAACCACAACCACACACACCCTATCGGATGCTCGTACAACAGGCCTCCCTATTCTCCAGAGACGATGATAGAACATCAAAGGTATTTGCAAGGCTACTGAAGTACGGAATCGTAAAAGAAAAAACTGAAAGATTATTACAACGAATCGAGCTCGCGTCAAATTGGGCAGATGAACAGTTCACATTAACCACGGAAAGAGTCGAAATCGAAATAAATGAAAGTCAAAGAAAAGCAATGATGGAGATTTTAGATGTGATGAGGTCATTTATTGGCAGCGAACAAGATCCAGAAACCCCGAAAAGTCTTCAATCAAAGGTTTTTGAGATAGCCAGAAATAATCAATTAGAGCCTAAAGAATTCTTCAGGTTACTCTACAGAATACTCATTAACGCTGACCGAGGACCGAGAATTGGAAACTACGCAATCGATCTTGGCTTGGATAGAACGTGTCGAATTCTTGAGGAGTCTCTAGTTAACTGAAATATCCAATTTTATGCTTTTAATGATCGTAATTAGTATTAAAATGAGGATAACAGGAAATTTATGTAATGATTGTTCATCCTGGTGAGCGTCCTGACAGACGAAAAGAAGAAGAAGCCTCGGGGTGAACCGCAATTTGTTTATTGTCCGAACGAAAATGCTAAAGAAAAGAGATCGCAGTATTAGCTGAGGATGAATGATGATCTGCCTAAGAGATCACTCTACTAGCCTAAGACGTTTGCTATGAGGCTAATCGCTGAAAATTGTCGAAGACAGCAATCCTGCAAAGTTGGGTGATGTTATAGCAACGGACAGCCTTCTTCTCATGTCATGTCGAAGGTATACTGAACGTGAATGTGCATCCTTTACCGTCGACATTGTTTTCTGCCCAAATCGTGCCTCTATGAGCATCTATAATACTTTTCGAGATGAACAATCCTAACCCCGTTCCTTTATCTGACTTTGTGACAAATTTTGAAAATAAACGAGGCAATATTTCTGGGTCGATACCAGGTCCCGTGTCCTTCACACTCACGATAACTATATCGTCCTTTCTGAATGCGTTAATCGAAATAACCCCTTCTGAAGTGAATTTTATCGCATTCCTTAGAAGATTTAAAATTACTTGTGTTATCCTGCCCTTATCGGCTTCTACTAAGATATTTCTCTGAGGGTATGATATTTTGACGTTTCTGGTACTATCGTCATTTTCCATCTGTTCCCTTAGATCCTGTACGGAGGTCGATAGAACGTCACTTAAATCGAATTGTTCTTTATTTAGTTTTAACGATTTACTTTCGATTCTTGTAACGTCTAAAATATCCGACGCAAGCCGGTCTAACCGTTTTGCATTGCGGATAATAGAAGCGATTGTTTCTTTGTCTACCTCAACTATTTCGTTAGTGATATCGAATTTGTGTTCGATGTACTCAGCGTCTCCGAGAATTGGCATAATAGGAGTACGCAACTCATGGGCTGCGACGTTAATAAACTCGCTTTGCATCCTATCGTGAACCTTTAACTGTTCATTAGCAGAAGCAAGCAGCTTATTGGATTCAATCAACGATTCGTTCGCACGACGTAGTTCTAAGGTTCTAGCGTCAACTGCGCCCTTTAGCCTCCTGTTCCAGGAGAGAATAAGAAAGGCCATACCCACAGCTATCGCCCCAATCGCCACGACGGCTAATGTGCTAAAGTTCTTTTGCTGATCTATTAGCAGGCCGACGTTACTGGTTAGACTGTGAGGTGAACCGATATATAATGTCCATAGCCGTTTTCCGTCAATTGAAACTGGCTGGTAGGATATGGTAGTAGTGTTACGATGAACTGTTATGTCTTCTGCTCCGGCCTCGCCTTGTAATGAGCGTCCTAATATACCGTCGTAGGAACCCTTTATTTCAGGAGGAACTGAGGATTGGAATTCATCTCCTAAGTAGTTTTTGCCTATTAGAGCATGATTTCTAGCGTACAAGAACACGCCATTCTTGTCCATTAATCCTACATTGCTTATAATTTCCGGGGATAGTTCACTCTGTAATGACTTGCCTATTGAATTAACGTTCACCGCTGCGACTATAACTCCTTTGAATGTCTTTGTTACGATGATGCTGCCGCCTGTATCAAATTTGGCTTCTGGCACCATGATCGGGAAAGCGATGTACAACCTCGGAACATTGTCAGCCGATGTCATCACGCTCGTATAATATGGAGAATGTGTTTTCTTTGGAACAATGAAATATTCTAGAGAGCCTAAGTCAAGACTCTTAGACTTTCCAACCGAAGAACCATTTGAATTACTCCATGCGATTAGTCTGCCATTTTGATCTAGCAAGTAATATCCGTCAGTCAGTACCTTCGTGGAAGCCTGTGCACTGTCAATCAAGACCTGGGTTAGTGCAGTCATGTTGTTGTGGATAGCAGGAGCGGCTGAAAGTGTTCTTAAGTTATTAGTAATTGATTGTATATCATGTATCAATAATTCAGAAAGATCATGTGCTTCAATTCTAGCGTTGGATCTTATCTCTTGTGAGGCTATTTCAGCGATGTCCTTAGCTGTGACCGAGGAATATTGATACGACAAAATTGATAAAGATGTTCCGATAGCAGCAATTACCAGGAGTAAAAGAATATTGCTTTTGGAAAATGCTGCCATTTTTCACCGCAAATCATTATTTGATTGCTCTTATAAAAACGTCAACTAGCTACTGATCTGACCAGAACTTGTGAATCGCTCGGAAATCTGGCTGTAAGGAAGCAGATTTTGCATTGTGACATATTAAAGCGTACTATGGGTTCTGATCCACAGTGCAGTATATTAGATATGTGTATATAACATACGATGTCACTGGCCGATAGAATTACAATCACAGAGGTTGGCGATTTGTAATCGGTGGGCTAGTCTCAATTGTTATTGGCCAAATCTCAAGACAAGAGGGACTATAACAGCCGGGTCTAGCGTGTTCTGAAAAAGCCTTTTTGTAATACGGTAATTAATGGACTGCGTCCTAGCCTACAATAATAACTATAATTGGGGCTGATTGAATCCATGACATATTGTTCACTGCTCCCTTTTCCTTATTAGCAATCACACGTAACATATGTCGGTGACTATCTAGCATCGTATAATGATCCGGTCATTTCTGATACTAATTCATAGTAACATATTCACAGTATTGATATCAATAATTGTTATGATAATCTAGAATTGAGAAAAATATCTAAATGAAAGAATTAATCAGAATATTGAAAAAAGAATACCATAATAGTATTTAGTGCGGCTTTTATTCGAAGAGATTATTATGTTATGCAAGTCATGAAACACAGAAGTAAACTAGAAATAATTGCCGAAATCCTCGAAACTGCCAATTCGAGTAAATCTATACAAGCAAAAATTATGCACAGGGTATATTTATCTTATCCACAGCTTAAAGAATACTTGGCGCTCTTGCTCGAAAATGGATTAATAGAATACAGACAAACAGACCGAATTTACCGGACGACAAGTAGAGGAATGCGTTTCTTGGAAATTTATAGACAGCTAAATGATGTCGTTGTTATGACCGACAATATAATAGTAAGGTGAACAACAAATAGCTTGTAATTAGTCGTAACGCGTAGGTCTTTCTCTAGACCTCCCGCCAAATTGCCTTTGTTTTCGCCAGCATAACAAAGCCGATCAAGTACGAGACTTGCACTAACAGACCAAGAGCAACTGACCATTCTTTCGGAGTTGGAAGCCCCATAGTGTACTGTAACATCAGGGAAGCATGAGTTGTCGGGACGATATATGCCAGATACTGTAGGTCCAACGGTAGCCTACCGATCGAATAAAAGACAGGCGGTAACACAGCTAATAACACATTTACAAATGATATAACCTGAGTTGCATTTCGCATATGCAGCATATGGGACGAAAGAAAAAAACCCATTGCAGACATCGATCCCCAAATCAAGAAAATAGTTGAGATCAATAGCGGTATGTTACTAAGCGAGGTTCCGAAGAAAGCAGCTAGTACGGTGAGCACAGCCAACGCCGGAAACCCAAATAACAGTTGTGACAATGCCAGCCCTGTCATGTATGTCAATGGAGAAACCGGCGATGCGACGAAGACATCTTGAATTTTGTACTCAGTCTTGTAAAAAGATATGTCTTGTCCAAGAGCTAGCCCATAACCTACTAATGCCATCACAAGGCTCCCGGCGACGGCAAACTGGATGTAATGTCCATTGCTAACCACGAATAAAACAAATAATAGCGAAAAGGGACTTATTGCAGAAAAGACCATAGATATTGGATTCCTCCGCAGCCATAGGATTCCTGTCAAATATGCAATCAAAAGTACTTGCTTAGGAATTAAGAATTTTTTCGATTCTTTAACTCTGGTTGTTATCATATAGTAACCAATGGCAACACGATTTTTTAGGTTTTAGATTCTACGGATCGTTATTCTGCCAACTCTCAAAAGTGAATGAATTGTCACTTAATCTCTAATCTCCAGGACAGACATCGGGTTTAGAGAGTTAAGCTCTCCTCTTGTTGGTTATTCTGTGTCATTGATAATATGTCAATTCCATCGCCGCTTGCAGAGTCTCTTTGGATAGATGATTTAATTGCCTTAATTGCTAGCTCTTTTGCACTCGGTTCTGACATGTTAGCCCTGAATTCACCATCCATAACACCAAGTGCCATTTCCGCACCTGATCCCACGGCGGCGTACTCATCAGGAAGCACAGAACCAAGAGGGTCCAACGTATAGATTTGCGGTTTGTTGTCTATTCCTCCTACTATCACCTGCGTCAATAACGGAAAGAATCTCCGTTCGAACATTATCACAGACATCATCTTTGCAATAGAATTTGGAGGCACGTTACGTCTAGTTTCGAGCTTTCTAATCTTGGCAAGCGCTCCCACCTGTCTTACCAAAATCTGCATATCAGCAATCATACCGGCACACGCCGCTCCGACCTTATCAGTGACCGGAAAAGTTTTCTTTGTATTTTTGTTTACCACGAAGTTCCCGTATGAAACGCGTTTTTCTGATGCCAATACAACCCCGTTGTCAAATGAGATTCCGACAGCGGTTGCACCTGGCATAAATTGGAATGCCATTATAGTCTGGGATATATTCAATGTGGGGCAGATTTAGGCGTTTCTATCAACTAATCATACTTCATGAGCGAGTGTGCTAACCCCCGGAATCGGAACCGATCTAAAATAATACCTACCGCATACCTCAAAGGTGGAAAAGCTTAGAAATTATGGAGTGAATCATTTGATTTTCATTTTCTTGTGAGAGCACGGTCATGGATTCTTATCGCTTCGGCAACGAGCCTGTTCTGAAGTTCAAGGGCATCTTTGCCCTCTGGATGTTTTGTTTCTGCCAATGCCTCTGCCACAATACTAATAATATGCCTTAGAAGGAACTCCTCCCCTCGCGTAGATTCTGCTTTGTAGGTTGAGTTCGCCTTATTTACAAATACTACATTCTCATTCTTGAAGCTGTACCTAGAATCATATTCATCCTCATATGGGATAACCTTATAGCCAACTTTTTTTAACGCAAATGTTCTTTTCAGTATTGGTTTCTTAATCTGTTTGGTTATCACCGTATTGACAGTAGTGACTGCCACAACCTGTTCTGGCTGTAAGAGATCCAAATTCGTCTTATCAGTTGCTGAAAGTGAACCTAAGTAAGGAGTTGGTTGCTGAATCTGGCGCGGTTGGGTGATAGCCGTTTCGGACACGGGAGGTGACTCAATTTTAATGCCCCCATGTGCCTGTGCTTCCTTGGATACGATGAAAGATGTATTCTCATCGCTGGAAATATTTGCAAAAAGGGCGGCAGATGATTCGCCCTCATCTATCGGTGCCTTTTCATTGATATCAATTATCTCATAACCCTCTACCTCTTGTTGAGTTTCCAGATTTTCAACAATGGCCTGACCGAGCACTTTATCGATCTCCCTGTAGATCTTTGATTCTTCTCGTGTAATCAAAACGTCTTCATACTCTGTTAAACTAGGCAACACTGTTTCTATTATAAAAGCTCTCATTGCCTGGATGAATTTTGCGTATTCTTCGTCTTCGATTATCGCGGATTTGTCAGCAAACCTTGACGTTAATGTATCACACCTCACAAATCCTGTCACCTTGCTTAATTTAGTATCAAATCCAAAATTACCGCGCGTTACTATGTGATTTCCGACCATAATGGCTATTCCCTTTTCATCCTCAGTCAAAGGTCTTCTGGCAATAACGAGTTCACCGGTTATTCGACCGTCTTCTAGATTTAACATGATCCTATGCCCCTGAATTTCCGGGGCGATTATCTGCTGCGCACCACTAAGATCCCATTCAACAAATTTTTCTGCCTCCTTGATATATACTTCGAACATAGGTTGTCTTAGGATTGCGAGTTTACGGATTTCTTTTATCAGTCTGAATGAGTCAATAACTGTTTTCGAACCTTTAAGTGTTAGCTCCGTACCGTTACGGCCTAGGGACGACTCGTGTAATTCGTCCAATAGAGCATTTCCGCTAAAAAGCTTGTCGAGAGTATTACCATCTATCACGATAGTCTTCTCAAACTTATGTCGTTTTGTCCTGATCTTCATCCTTTCGAACGAAGTAAGAAACGATAGTCTCCCGGTTCCGTATCTTCCCGTCCTGACTCGGTTTAATCTCGGTGAGATTCTATCATGTTTTTTGTGAGGAGATCCTAAGAGCAAGAATTTTTCCATACTATCCTGGTCCATACCTGCGTTATCCTCGATCACAACTGAGCCGTCTTTCATTATCGTCACAACGGAAATCGTAGCATCCTCGTCAAATGCATTTTCGATTAGTTCCTTAACAATCTCATTTGGCGAAACCCAAGTTTTTGTAGCGAATTCTCTGAAAAATGATGGATGTACTCTTAATTCAGTTGTCATTACTTGTTTCACGGGTACTTACTTACCTTTATTTATTACGTGTAAAATTATTATTGACAATCTACTCAGGACAACGTGTTCGTAAAGTTTGTACAGCATTTCCCAAAAGTTCAAGGGTCAGAAAATTCCTAACCCAGTAGATAATGCCTGTCCTATTTGGGCAGTTATTAATCTAGATTACTAGCGGTCTCGTTTGCCGTCGATAAATTCTAAGAAATTGGTCTTCGCTTGTGAATACGACATATGTACTGGGGGATGTTTAAAACAGTACGCACTTATACTTTCGAGAGGCCCGCTGATAGACCTATCTAGAGCTAATTTAGCTCCTCTAATGGCATCGATCATGACTCCCGCGCTATTGTAAGCATCTACCACCCGCAGCTTAAGATCCAGTTCTACCGGTGTGTTACCAAAATACCTCCCTTTTAATGAGATATAACATACCTTATCGTTTTCTAAAAACCGAACAAAATCTGACGGTCCCACACGCATTGGAATCTCGTAAGGCGCCATCGCTTCGACCGCCTTTGTCTTACTGATCCTTTTATCCTCGAGTCTGTCGTCGTCGAGCATGTTGTAAAAGTCCATGTCTCCTCCCATATTCAGCTGATAGGTCTCATCTATCTTTACACCTCTATCGACGAATAACTTTACAAGTGTTTTGTGGAGGACGGTCGCGCCCAATTGACTCATTACATCATCTCCTGCACAGGGCAGATTCTTATTCTGGAAGGCATTCTGCCATTGTGGAGTGGATGCAATGAAGACAGGTATTGCATTAATGAAACAGACTCCAGCATCTAGACACCTCTTAGCATAATATTGAGTAGCTTCCCTGCTCCCAACCGGCAGGTAATTGAGAAGAATTTCGGTTTTAGTGTCCCTGAGGACATCTGCCACATCAGCAGCCGGCTTATCAGAAATTCTGAGCTTTTGACTCAGATGCTTGCCCACTCCGTCGAAAACCTTACATTTTGTAACTTTGACATCCATTTTGTCGACTTTGGTAATTGTGACAGTATTATTTGGTTTAGCAAAAATTGCCTCAGAAAGGTCTTTTCCCACCTTTGAATTAGTAATGTCAAATGCTGCAACAAATTCAATATCACTTGGCTGAATTCCCCCAAGCGAATATGCCGTGAGACCTATCCCATGATTATTCTCAGTAGCAGAAGAGTAATATCTTGTCCCTTGTACAAGAGCAGACGCACAATTCCCGATTCCCGCTAGTGCTACTCGAACTTTTTTTCGCATTTACTGTTAGTGTATCGCTGTCAGCAGCTTAATATCTTTATCAAGAATCGTGAGCGGAATGGCACTCAATGGAATTTCTTTTCAAAGCATATACTCTTTTCTTGTAAACGAAGCGAAATCCTAATTTTTTGTACAATGGGAACAATCCTTCATTTGTGAACGTCTGGAGAAACAGAAGGTCCAACCCCTGCTGCTGAGCTATTCGTAGCGAGACGCCTATCATTTTCTTTGCAACTCCACGGCCTCTAAAATTTGAAATTGTTCCGAGGCAATACAGACCCATGAGCCCCTGATTAGGAAATAGAGCAGCACACCCAGCCAGTTTGGCAGAAGAATCGCTGACACGAAAATAAGACAGCAGTAAAATCATCTTCTTAAAATGCAGATCAATTTTTTCTTTTACCTCTGATTTCCATTCCAATACGTCGAACGATCTGCAGAACGCGTCCACCCAACTTGGAATAGACCTTAAATCAACACGAACCACATGGATTTTCTCGTTATCATATTCAACTCGCTCCGACTCCGCTCTTAAAGTTTGCATCGTGTCTATCCACTTGAAGCCGGCTGTTGATAGACGGTTTCGGACATCTGTATTCTTATCTTGAATATACACATAGCAATTCATATCCTTTCTCAAACACATATTGGCTGCTTCCTCAATAACATTCGTAGCATCCTCGCAGACGAATGGGTTCAGCCGATTAAAGAAATAATCTCCCACTAGTTTTTCATTCACAAATAGGTCAGCACAATCACGAATTCTAATATGCACTGTCCACAATGAACAAAATGCTGTTTCGTTAGCCTCCATCCGCTTAATAGTAAACAAGTCCAAAGGTCCCTACCATGGACCGCAAGTCTGTGAGGGAATGCCAACTTCTCGCGGTCTCCATCGTTAATTCCAAAGCAGCAGGTGTATTTACATCATCGTCTATATAACTAGTAAATTCATTTATTAGGATTTAAACATTTTTCGCCTTTTTATGTTTACTAATGCTCCATGATCCCAAACCGTGACTGGTTGTTGATTAGATGTTATAACCTACAAATGCTTGTTGTTGTTCAAGGGCGGAAGCAGGATCTACAACGACTATTAGTATAACAAAGATTGCAGTAATTGCTAATGTTCCAATATTCACCAGTTTCTCACAGATAATTTGGTATATTTGAAGTGCTTCGCAAGAACTGCTAAGACGGAGAAATTGTGGATATATTTAGAAAATCGTTATTTTCAGTAGAAAGTTCAAAGTTAAATTCTTTGGTCTGCGTACTAAAGGAAGTAATATTATGGGAAAGACAGCTCTATTTTTCTAATTAAAAATGTCTTGAACAGTTTACGATACTCAGGAATTGGTATCGCAAATGTCCGACTGTTAAATTCAGCCACTTAAATCGGATGTGGATTGGTAACCTGACCAACCGGTAACATTACCCACTATGTAGAATCGTCCCAGCAGATATCATGATCGCTCGTGCTTGCTAACGGCTGCAGCTTGTTGATAATATGAACAGCCTGAGCAATAGTACTCATGACATAAAGTATTTCTATTCCCCTGCTGAAGTTTTGAAATTTGTAAAATCCACATTCAATAAAATTTTCTCTATCTGCCTATGCTAGGACATATGTACTATCCTAGATTATAATAGAGTAGACTTGTCGTTTTAGCTCCGCTCATTATCGTCAATCAGGTCCATGAAAGGCTGTTAAGAGGTCTAAGCACTATTTCTTGTATGGAATATTAGTGGTGGTCCTTACCAATTTCGTACTATCTATGTTATCTTGCGCGTGAAATCGAGACTTCTATGGTAGAAACATTTCGCAGCCTTCCGTCCGGAGACTGCACCGGTTCAGATCCTATTTTTACGGGGCCAATTTTGTATCCTAGCATGTCCATCCTCTTTACGATTATCTGTGCGACGTCCACGGCTCTGGTAATACTCTTTCCTCGAGCCTTTATAATCACGATCGGCTCATTAGCCAGTTGAACTAGCGTAGCCGTAACATAAGTCATCAGAGGTTTTTTACCTACAAAAATCTCATTGCTTGCTTTATGTCCAGTAGGTGGGTTGCTAGTTGACATTGGTTTAGGATTTATCCCTTGCGCTGGAATATAATGTTTGTTGATTGATAACATGTTATTCGTTCTGAGAATATTTTTTCAATATTGTTTCAATGTCAGATGGGTTTGCAGAAATTTCTCTTACAGCGTCAGCGTTTTCGACTTCATAGCAGTGAAGCAGTTCTTCTTCGTCTTTGTAGAATAGAAAAACTTTGTCTTCAAAAAGACAATGATATAACTGATTAGTGATCATCTTTTCTGGTTTCAATTTAACGCCATCCGACTGAACCGTAACAGGATATTCCAACTTGAAGAGAGTATAACAACATCTCAAAACAAAAACTTATCTAAAAGTAATGGAGGAATTACCTCCCACAACATCTCCTCATTTCATTTTTCGGGGGTGGATTGCCCAGATTTAGTTCTGTACGTTTTATTATTCATAAAGTCTATTAAATCGCTTAAGGAATGGAAAACTAACTACCTTGAACGTAACCAAGAGAGTATATTTATTTTTCTAATGTGGATGAATAAATTTGCAGCTCTGAAATGCATGTCCTGAACTATCAAAAACATGCGGCTCTGTCGATAATATCACATCTAACCAAAACTCTAAAATTAATTCTGGAGCCGTTGAGTGGCAGAGCGAGAACCGTAGCTAAAATATCGAAACCAGGCTAGTTAAAGTCAGAGCGCCGAGGATAAAGTGTCTGATTAGAAGAGTAACTCAGATCAAACTGCGATGCTGGATCTCATTATATATCTATTCGACAGGTCTGTTGTCTTGACGACATTATACTACGGTGATCCCGTCGACTCTGAAGAAGCATCAACAGCATCCGAAGCAGCTGAGATACTCGAGGTGTTGCATAGCTGAGCCTCATTTCTGGCCCTTTTACTCTCAAGAGAAACGACACTAGCAAGGTAGATCCCCAACCAGGGAAGAAACATAATCTCGCCTGCAAGGGAATGAAATGTCTCCCATTCCGCAACATTGGTAGTTATTATCAACGCAAACAATGATAACGATATTATGCGTATTACATTAACAGAAGCAGTTCCTATAACTCCAAGCCCAAAGTAGACGAGTTTCCTCCCGATTGGGATATCCATCTTGAGAAGGAAGGCAAGCATCACTAGACTGTAAATAATCATACTGTGGACGCCAGCAGATGGCCAGAATACCTTTAGCGCAAAATGTCCATGCAAGCCATTTAACATTAGGAGATTACCTTGCGCGGTGGCCGGAACGCCTGGTCCCAGACTCATCAAATGGCTATCAATAAGTCTAATGACCCACTGATCTATCTGCAGGTAAGAAGGGACAATGATTTGTAGCGGTCCCAGACTGTCATATGGGAAGAATGCATCAAGCGAAAGAATCAAGGCACTACCCGCTAGATAAATCGCCCCTGCGGAAGCGATTTTATGCCATTTTTTTCCAAATAATACCATCTGCGACGAAAGCACGTAGATAGCCATTACTAGAAAGTCCCACATCCAAGTCCAACTATCGACAAGTTGGACCTTGTAGAATGGCGCGGCGGATATTATCGAATCTCTAAGTCCCAGGGGCAATGCAATAAAATATCCAATTGTAAGAGCAGTCAGGCAGATCACAACGTAGTATTTTTTTCTATAAAAATTGAGTTGGAGTCCCCATATTTCAGCTGAAATGAAGGCCAGAGCGAATAAGAATCCTCCCCGACCTTCATTCCATGACAGGTTAAACGTACTAGGATAAGCGATCATCGAAAAGAGAATGGGTGCAACTAAAACGAGTATGACGGCTAAGTTTGGACTTAGCCCAAAAATTTGGTTGCTCTTACCACCGCAAAGTGCCCGTTTGCTTTTATCGAACAAGTCCTGGTTTTAGTGTCCATTACTCGAAAATAAATTTGTTCTACAGAAGAGTTTCTGCGTGGTGTTTATAGACAGCAACTATTATACCAATTTGTCTATCTTGTAATAAGCAGAATTGAAATCTAGAAAATTAAGTGGAGATTCTACTTCTATTACTATTCATACAAGACTGCATCCATTTTCATGGCATACAACTTATTGAACGAACTTTTTCGAAACTTGGCCGCAGGTGTTTACCCTTTGTATTGTCCCACACTGAATTGAAGGCTACATCAACTGTTGCTTATTCTGATCTATCTACGCCGATAATCAGAGTGCCTGACTCACTGAAACTTATTAAAATTATCGACTACTTCTACGGTTACTGGCACGCGCAACAAGTTTTGCTATTCTTATCGGCTCTGGAATAGAACCTTGGAGGGTAAACGAATTGACTATCGCGGAGGCTTCTTTTGAGCTTAGCCCCCAGTACCGCAGAAAGACAAACTTACCAGTCTTTAAGAGAATTTGCTCTCTCTGTCCTAGGTTACGATATTGTTCTAATTTTAGCTTCGAGTCGTTGGGAAAATGGCGTTGTATAGCCCCTTCAAGTCCTTGCGAGTCCTTGAATGTTATCGCAATAACTGGGACACCGGTCTTTTCTCTAATTTCTTCCCCGTGTATTATGTTGTACATGCTAATAATAAGGCCGTCAAGCATTATGCAATTAACGTCGTTCCTTTTTAATGACCTAATCATGGTCAAGATGTTTTGTGTAGAATCATTGCCTCTAATCGTGACGGTACCAAAAGCCATACCATCAATTATCAGATCCCGGCGCATTACTACCCCGGCAAGTGTGGAAGTCACGCAGGATTTCTTTAAGCTTTCCGCTATTCCAAATACTCGGATGCCTTTTTTCTCCGCGTGAAACCTCGTCCAGCGGCCTCCTGCGTCACAGTGTTTGAAGGGCAGAATAGAATTGGACACAAGTCTTTATTACTGAGTGGCTGTTAACAGACTTTCCTATTTAACTGCGACCCAGGCCTCGGTTACGATTTGTGATGTACTCCAAGGCTACCATGACTACTCCTCGTCTGTCTAAACCCAAACCTAAACTTAAATTAACTCAGACGTCATAATCCACATAGGCATAGCCGTCAAGGATAAAAGATTTTTGATGAGTAACTCTTACAGTGGAGTGTGAGTTCCTCTATTCTTTACTTACCCCATGTTTGCTACGGTGGGCACATTGTGAATAGAATCAGCATCTTGGAGTTGTTCTTCATCCATCGTGAAAACGAAACGCGATCCTTCAAATTCTGCTGAACCAACTCTCTCCCAATTTATTTTATATTCATGAGTTAGTTGTTTACCAATAATTTTGATATTTGTCGGCAGACTGGAATACAGTGTATCCACTTTTTGGGGATCCCTGGTTCCTAATAAGGATCTACGTCTTCTCATTAAATATTTAACTGCTACGTTCTTATGAGCATGCCCCTCTACAGGAATTTTTTCTCTCCCCGTGTCTATGGTGAATTGACGTTTTGCCAAACGGTGTGACTGACCGGCATTAATACAAAAGTTTTGTGGTCATAAGATGGATACAAAATAGATAGCAAACAACGCGCATTTACCACGCGACAGGGAGAGAGCATCAACATGACAAGTATTGAAGGATAAATGATTATTTGGATCCCAAAGGCGGGAGACGATGCTGACTGCGAGATGGGTACTCATAACCAGATGAGGACGCCAAAATTAAGAATGTTCAAAGGTAATTTCGAAAACCTCACTAGGTATTTTATTCATCCAAATTCAAAGCAATTTGAGTAAATTTACTAATGCTCTGACTGAATCCAATCTCTAAAGTATGCTTGAATGGTGTAACGCCCAGAGAATTAGTGGGGCTTGCTGCGTAGCCAGTAACAATTTTGGATGAGGCGTCGTTGTTAACGCTATTAGCAAGACCGGGATTGATCCAACCACAATCATCGTCAGGACTATCAGCCATGTTGCCGTGTGCATATGCGTACTTCGGGACAACTGTATATAAATTTTCAAATTTCTTGGATTACGACGCGTCACACGCAGGTTATTTACGATTATTCCGTTTGTAGCGTTCAAATAGGTTACCTAGGTATCTCATTGATCACCACCCACGCATGAAAGAAGAATGTGAACTGAAAGTATGCAGATCTGGTTGAGATATCTGCGTTCAGGCATATCAAATTTGGATTACTAACTGTTTGAGTGGAGCAATATGTCTTAGATTACACCCACTCTAAAAAATTGGTTTATACCAATCCCCACTCCCTCGCAACTTAAGCCCCGAAGAAAATAGGATTATAAATAAGCGCATTTGAATGTCCTCTGCGCTTACATGAGATTGCTTGAATTTCAAGGAAAGGAACTTTTGTCGCAGTACGGTATCTCAGTCCCGGCAGCAACTCTCGTTAACTATATGGATGAAGCCATTCAGGCCGCAACCAAACTCGGATATCCGGTGGTATTAAAGTCGCAACTTACCGTCGGCGGAAGGGGCAAGGCTGGTGCAATCTTAAAATGCAAAAGCGCCTCCGAACTTTTACCTAAATTCGACGACCTCATAAACCAGGAGGTAAAAGGCGAAATGCCTCGGGGGATTTTGGTTGAGGAAGTGGTAGACATAAAAAGCGAACTTTATTTATCTTTTTTTCTGAACAGAAGCAGGAGATGCTATTCATTAATTGCGTCAGCAGAAGGAGGAATAGAAATTGAAAGCGTAGACAACAAGGTAATATTTGATATCCCCTTAGAGGGAGTATCTCCTGAGATTGCCGAAGGCGCAGCCCAGAAATTAGGTTTAGTGGGCATCACACCAACCGCCTTTATAGATTTTACAATGAAGCTCTCAAAATTGGTTATGGAAGAAGAGGCTGAGCTAGCGGAGGTCAATCCTATGGCCGTGTTGAGTGACGGCTCTCTGATGGCACTAGACGCGAAAGTGATAATAGATGACAACGCGATGTTTAGACATGCCGAACTAAAGAAGTACAAGCATATTTCCGAATTGGAGGAGCAAGCCGGAAAGAGCGGCTTTTCATTGGTGGAACTGGATGGGAATATCGCCATCATTGGAAACGGGGCCGGCTTGGTAATGTCTACAGTTGACATGGTCACAGATGCAGGTGGTAAGGCTGGCTGCTTTCTTGACTTTGGAGGTGGAGCAACTACTGAGACGATTTATGAAGCGCTAACGGTCATTAGCAAAATAAGAAGGGTTCGAGGTATCCTGGTGAATCTTTTCGGCGGAATTGTAAAAACAAACTTAGTTGCTCAAGCAATACTGGATGCCTATAAAAATAATCTGATCGACGCACCCTTGTTCGCAAGGATCACCGGGGCAGAATCTGAAAAAGCCAAAGCAATGCTCGCTGGAAGCCAAGCGAAATTATATGGCACGGTAGAAGAAGCCATACATGACGTAGTTGACCAAGTTTCGTGATAGAGAGGAGAGAAAATAGTGGATAAAGAATACGACATATTTGAGATATTGGTCGGCAGGGAAGAAGATGAGGATTACAAGAAAAAACCTGTCATAATTCAAGGAATAACTGGGAGCTTTGGTTCCACCCATTCTAGATTAATGACCGCCTATGGCACAAATATTGTGGCTGGTGTCACTCCTGGCAAAGGAGGCCAGACCTTTGAAGGAATTCCTGTCTTTGACAATATGGCTGAAGCTGTTAAATCGACAGGGGCAAAGATTTCTGGGATGTTTGTACCTGCACCTTTTTTCCTTAACGCCGCAGAAGATGCCTTAGATAGTGGGATAAAATTATTGATAGCTGTCCCGGAGCATGTACCAATAAGAGATTCAGTAAAAGTTTTAGAGTACGCGAAGACAAAGGGAGCAAAAATGGTGGGACCTAATACGCCTGGCATAATCGTCCCCCAAGTTATGAAGGTTGGTATCATGCCGGCACAACCCTTTAAGTCAGGTGATACGGTAGTGTTTTCACGCAGCGGCACGTTAATGTATGAGGTCTCTTATAACTTGACCAAGTCAGGATTCGGACAGAGGTTATGTCTTGGAATAGGTGGCGATCCCATAAACGGAACAAATCTTATCGAAGCTTTTAACTTGATTAGGAATAAAGATGACGTTCGATCGGTGGTAGTCGTAGGCGAAATCGGCGGTGATGCTGAAGAACTACTTGCAGATTATTTGATCGAAACAAGATTCCCCAAAGCTGTTATAGCGTATATCGCTGGGAGAACTGCACCAAAAGAAAAGAGGATGGGACACGCTGGTGCGATCGTCTATGGAAACTATGGCTCAGCAGAATCAAAATTTATGAAATTTGAAAAGGCAGGTGTGCCAGTTGCAAAACGACCAGCTGAGGTCCCGAAATTACTCGCACAGAAACTACATTTACAAGTAGACTAAGTTCTTGTATACAATACTAAACAACAAACCATACACCGGCAGACAAGGAAATTCTCTACGACATTTCTCCATCCAGTAGTAGCTGCTCTCCCCTTTTTCGATGTACCGAGATATGCGAAGAAACTAATGCAAGACCAGCCAGGTTAGGTTCATAAATGCAATCAGGTCGGAATGTAGCTAGCTTTTGACAACTCCGGAAAAGCGTTTCTGCGATAGATGTATGATAAGAACGATACATGATGTTATTGAAGTAGAGGAGGTAGTTTATACGTACAAGCGTAAGAGACTCTACCGTTGTAAAACGTGTGGACGTACGAGTTTCAAAAGAGGATTGAGACCCAGTGCTGAATCCGTTTATTGAATAGGTGAGGTTTCTGAAATGAGCTATTCAGTCACACACGGTATTGTAAAGTTGAAAAATGAATTTATCAAACATCACGCTACCCGAGGCATTGTCAGAGAGGTAATACCGTTGTCGTATTCTACATTAATACCGATAGCTGAACAAGCGTTATTGCGTATAAACGATTTTGTGAACTGCAACCCCATCTATGTTGAATCCGAGGATATACCTGTATTTGATATTCCGTGTAGAGCTTACCTCGGTGATATCAACGATTACTGGTTGGATACGAAAAAATATGATGCAAATTACCAGCCCTTTTACCCCACGTGGATGCTCTCTGCCTACGCTTTAGCATTAGGAGCCAAATTATTAGGCTTCACAGATATTGTTGATATAGGATCTGGGGACGGTAGAATTGCATACTGTGGCAAGTTATTAGGGCTTAGGTCGGTCGGGATAGAAATTGATAGCAAACTTACAAGCCTCCAGCATGAAATTTCTGCTTTAACTGACGTTGAATACGAGATACATCAAGGCGATGCCACGAAATTTGCATACGATTCGCTTCATCTTTCCAAACCTATGTTCTTTATTTCGGGATTGCCGGAATGGGGTGACATGCTTGCAAGCTTTGCGATTCCCCGTATCATGGAAATATCTGAGCTAAGAGAATGTGCCGGATTCAATTTTATGGGAACCCACATAATGAAAAAATATTCAAGAGATAAGACCGGATGGGGATGGGGTAAAATTATCGAAATGTATGAACTCAAGATAAAAAAATGTATTACTTTACCTACTTGTTGGACTAACGACCAGACGTTTGATACTGCTTACGTATTCACAACCACTCAATAAATGGGTACGGTGCAGCATACTTTTTTTCTTGCGATATCTGTAATAGGTGTGTAGGTGAGTGCGTGGTCTAAAGGACTTTTGTGCATCATGCAAATGTACATTATTTATTTGGAAAATGTGAAATATATCCCAAGAGAGGCCGATTGGCTACTTAAGACAGCTCGGAGCCTAGTATCCGATACTGGAGTCATTGTACGGGATACTCGTGTTGCAAGCATATCAGGTTTGACACAAGCGTTCCTGAATACATCAGTATGGAAGAGGTTCTCCGAAGATTTGCCACAATTTCGCCAATATCTGAATGTGAACTTTTAGTAGAAAAACGAATGGGAAAGCATGAAGCAATCCTCAAAGCAAGGGATTTATTCAATGATGACAAGTACTGGGGGCTCACGAAGCTCTTGAATCTGTCTGCAAAAACACTCATCATGAGGAAAGGGACCTGCTGAATGGAATCATTTTGATTGCT
Source organism: Candidatus Nitrosopolaris wilkensis (assembly GCA_003176995.1). Classification (GTDB taxonomy): domain Archaea; phylum Thermoproteota; class Nitrososphaeria; order Nitrososphaerales; family Nitrososphaeraceae; genus Nitrosopolaris; species Nitrosopolaris wilkesensis. The sequence goes on along the minus strand of QHBN01000193.1, from coordinate 2,173 downwards.
GCTGCACTCGTTCATGACCAAAAGGATGAATATAGCATTTGCATTGCCATACTGAGCAGAGCGATGGAGAAGCTATCACAAGCTAAGGGATTGTACTTCGAAATGGACTTGGACGAAATAAAAAAAGTTGTTACGAATAGTTGAAACAGGAAAGATAGAGAGGTTTACAATTTAGAGCTTTTTTGCATATCGATACATAGCTTATAGATTACAGGGCCTAAATTGCGCTCACCATTACTCGATTAACAATTGCCAGGACGGTACCTGTCTACGCAGAGCATTAATCTATTGATTGGTGGAATACTTGTAATTCGTACAAGGGCGGAAAAACTCGTTAGACACACAACCACCCTGGACATTCATTTTGTGTGAACAATGCTCAAAAAATTTAAACTGGTATCTTCCATAGTATACAAGAATTCGAAGTGATCAATGGATTCCCTAGTATACTAGAAGAGATGAACGCAATCCAATTAAGAAAAAATCTAAATAGTAAGACAGTAGCTATGCTCGTCTTTGGTGCATGTGAGAATCATCGTGACCACTTGCCTTTTGGCTCTCACTTTTTTGTTCCTATGGAATTGGCGAAACGTGTTGCCGCCCGAGCAGGGAATGTGTTGGTGCTACCTGCCTTTCCCTACGGAGTTAGCCCACATCACAGCGACTTTCAGATGACGATAACGTTGGACCCAAGTACAATGATTATGGCGATTGAAGACATATGTTCAAGTCTTATCAAAAACGGCATTAACAGAATACTCATAATAAATGGACACGACGGCAATATCGCACCTATAGAATCGTCTGCAAGAACTATTAAAGATAGATATCCTAACGTAGTGGTAGCGTGTCTTGAGGCATGGTGGACCCTTGTGGGGAAGACCAAAAATCTATTTGGCGTATGGGTTGGATTCGGTCACGGCGGAGAGGCTGAGACTTCGGCTATGTTATCAGTCCGGCCCGATCTGGTAGACATGAAGTACGCGCCCAAGAAAACGATTCCTAAGCTACCACGAAACGCAAGGATATACTGAGATTCAGCGAGCTAACTAAGACTGGGGCTACTGGTGCCCCGCGGCATGCGAGCCGGTCAAAGGGTGACGAAACTCTACATATACTTGAACGCCTGTTACTTGGATTTATCAGTGATATGGAAAAAAATAATTGGAAATACGGGCTTGCTCTCAAATAACACTTAACAAGGGCCTGAAGACTGGTTCCATTAAGTTACGTCAGTTTCTTTGATGCACTAGAAGAAGTGTTGTCAATATTTAAATTGTAGGACCGGAAGTTGAAAAAATGGGGCTCGTAGCGCAGACCGTTCAATTCGGTAAACATGATAACGGGCGTACAATGGATAGCGCGGACGCCTCCTAAGCGTCAGGTCGAGGGTTCAAATCCCTCCGAGCCCGCTACGATATCAGTGTTTTTTAGTGGGTTTTACCAAAAAGATGGTGAAAACACAAGAGTTTGGAACAAGAGCAATCAGAATTGGACCCGTCGTCACTGTATATTTATGCCATAAAGGCACCGATGACCAGGGATAGATGTAAGACCAGGCTGGCTAAATATTTGGACTTTATAAGGATAGAGTGAGAAGCAGCTCTGGAAGACAAGGAGAGAGCGTTTGCCAAAAAGAGCAGGACTGATTTCAACTGGGCGTTCGCAAGCCTGTTAAAATTCATCCAGTTTCAGAAAGAGCGAGTTGAAAGGTAGGAAACAAGCGGAGCCACCGTCAGGGACTGAGTAAAGAGCATCAAGTTGTTCTGCGAAATGTTAGACATACTTATTCCATGGAAGAAAATCACGCGCGGACATCCTAAATGCAAGAAATATGCTGATGACAGAATTCCGACGATTGAATATGGCCTACTAACATCGTGATAGCCGTAGAGGGAGATACCAAGTTTGTCAATGAGAGACCCACCAAAAACCAAGAACTCAGGTCACCATAACATTATTGAGCAGGAGGAGATTTTACACTAATGGCAATGATAATTAAACTATTGCTATGCCTAGTCATAGCAATCTCTATGGTAACAGCATTTCCTATGGTTGCGTCTATTCGTGCCCAAGGAACTCCGCCGCAGCAACAATGTCCTAATGGTTCTCAACCCGATTCAAACGGTAGTTGTCCACCACCGCAGCAGCAACAACAGCCGCAACAGCCTGT
>QHBN01000192.1 GCA_003176995.1 Candidatus Nitrosopolaris wilkensis | reverse complement strand
CATTCCTAGTAGAATCCTGAGTCCAAGGTTTTTTGGTTTTGATAGATAAAGTTGATCAAAGAAAAACAGTATGTAACTATAACAAAACAAAATCAACAAAGAAATCGTATTAATTCGGGTAATCCCAAAGCAAAACGCCATTAAATATCTATTGTTATAACAAGCTATACAATAATTAATACAATAACCTCCAAACAATACCCAGACTTGAGATCATACAGCTAAACTACAATCAAGCAACGGTTATAAGTCATAAAATTTACAATATTTCTAATTACTTGTAATGACAAATTTAGCTGCAAAATGGGCACTATTTGCCGTTGTTACAATGAGTTTAGTGTTTATGGCTACTGCAAGCTTGGGTGACCAAGTCTCGGCTGTCAAGAAAAGTAGTAGTATTAAGATTATTCACAAAACCCCGATCACGACTGTCGCCACTACCACATCTCATAATCTAATCAAGGGTGTAAAGATTCTTCAGGTTCATACCATGCCCTCAAGTGTGGCTGTTGGGAATACATTCAGCGTACAGGGCATTGTGTTTAACAACTCTACAGCTACAATTACATTTGCAAATGGAACGTGTAATTCTCCGGTATCTATAGATTTTAATAAAAATGTCATGATGGAAAATCAGGGAACCGCCTCCTGTACGACGGCTACTCCAGTAGTTACTCTAAAACCTCAAGAACATTCGGCGATACCAAGTCCAAATCTTTCGGGTATAGCCTACAAAGCCACTGCTCCGGGAATGACGAATGCAACAATCTCTTTCACTTATGGAGTCGAAATCCCCACAGGAAAATCTCCGATTAGTGATAATATTTCGAGGGTATATACATTCAATATCCAGAGTAATAGTTCGCAGCCTTCTTCCATACCTGCTACGACCAGTAATGCCATTTTTAGTCCTCCTGGGGCAGGGACCTTCGGGAGCGGATCGGGCCGCCTGTTAACAATAAAGTATCCAGACAGTAATGTAGATGTTCCAGCAGGAAGTCTAATCGCAGTCGGTGGCACATCGGCCCCGTCAAATGCAACTCATACCAATTGCAATGTTGCAGTACAAATAAATCAACATGGATTCGTCCAAGCATCGCCTCGGGGTCCAAAAGGAGCAGGAGATTATACAAAGTGGACAGCAGTCACCGCACCTCCAACCCAATTAGGACTAAACCAGATCGAGGCACAACTTCTATGCTTTCCCTCAGGAACCGTGTCAACACCTAATCTGATAAAACATCTGGTTCATAATGTTACAGGACTACAGGTAGTAGGAATGCTCACAGCCTCAAAGTCACTATCATCACCATCAAAACAAACTGCACCTACGGCCCCACCCTCAAAAAAAGCAGCGATAGGGCACAGGCTACAACCCATGATACCACTAATCCCCGGGCAGTAGCGAAGAACCCTTAATGAAGGTAGCGCCTACAGGTATAGAAAATCGACATGCAGGCATTGGTATCGTCTTGAAAAGTTTCTGGGACATAAAATAAAATGTTGGCTAGAATTGTTATTTTGAGTGGGATCCTTGGGCATAATCATTCTGTATATAATTACTAGAACTGTAAATATTCCATACCTTGGTTTAGAAGCTGAAGTGAATACAATAGATAGCCTTTCCAAGGTATTACAAGTTGGAATAATCATAGGCTCTGCAATTGTGATAAGACAACAACAAAAAGAACAACAACTAAAGTTGCATACGTAAGCACGTTTAGATGTCCATGCCAAAAAATACTTGTCTAACTAACGCCTTCTAGTACTGTGGTTATGGGTGTAAAAGAAATTATGCTGGTTCTGAAATGGCTGCGGAGCCAATATGACTACCAATAAGTAAAGAAAAGGAAGAAAAGTCAGATGTAGGGAGTAGAGATAATCTATTATACAGTAGGTGCAATAAAATCACAGATAATGCTACTGTTATCATGACATCTTCCACCAGCGGCTGGCATGAGATTCATAGAAGATAGATAAATGACTATAAAATTTATGCGATAATTCCTAATTTATTGTGTTTAATGCAAATACAATTCATATATTGACGCCTGACTGTTAATATATCTAACAGTTGTAGAATACTCAAGATATGAAAAAAAACAAAGAATGTACTTTTGTTGGTAATAGGTGCGGTCATATTAGTTAGTATCAACTTATCAAGAGCGCCTATTGCATCCATACAAGAAGCAAACGCTCAGGCGAACAGCAACATGACTGGCAGTATTCCTGGTAGTAGTAGTGGCCAAAATCAAACTATGGGTTCTAATATGATTATAGGCTATCCTGGGGGATCAAATATCACCGGTTCTATACCAATTGTATCTACAATATCTAAATCAACAACATCACAAATACACATTAGTCTTCCGAATGCTACTGCGACTGCAGAAAAGTCTGTCGGTACTAATGCACATGCGGTATTAGCTCGCCTCGGGATAGTACATGGATTTCTAGTATATACAGTATTGGTAACAGATAGCGACTCTAACTTCCATGACGTTACAGTAGATGTTGGAAATGGCAAAGTCCTGTCGTCTAATCAACTATCCATGATGGATATGATTCGTGATGGTGCAGTGATGACGGCTATGAGCCCAACAATGATGATGATTCCTGGAATGGGGATGATG
>QHBN01000191.1 GCA_003176995.1 Candidatus Nitrosopolaris wilkensis | reverse complement strand
TGAGAATTGAGCTACAAACTAATGATAGTAATATGATTTTGTCGTAGTCTTCGCCATTCAATATAATTCTCTTGCCACCACTTCTCAACCAACTCGCACTGGTCAAAGTATTTATTCCTAAAAAGGTTATCAGCACAATCAGCAACAATAAGTACGTCTCTGTCTTTTAGCTCTTGTTGTAATTGTACTTTGAACTCCTCGAATGGTGTTAGATCGCCTGCTAAAACAGAATCATAAAATGGTTTCAGATTTACGATGAACAAGTTTCTTTTATCGATGTTTTCTTCGTAATTTTTAATCCGAGAAGAAATCTTTGATAAGTGTGATGTGTCATAGGCATTAACAGTAGCATAGATACAAAGCTGCCTTTCTGCTAGTCCTTGATTGATGTAGTTTATTGCGGCAAGGTCGCGGTTAGAATTGATATCATACAAAAGCATAACATGTTGACCGCGAGAAGATGGGTTAGGTACGACGGACATCTACTTCTCTCCCACGACAATATTAATAAAGCAATGCATGAAGACTGTGCCGAGACTAACTCACGTTATCCTAGTTTGTTGTGCATATAATTTAGCTGTTGTTGATCGAATTCCTGCAATGGTAAATACTGCTAGCCACGTTGCCATAAATGACCCTAATGCGCTTGAATATAGTACGCAGCCCGCATAGAGCACCAAAATTATCTTTTCTACTCTAAATCTTTGCGAAGTACCTATTCTCATGCTCCCCCAAGTGTAACTAATAAATCAGTCACAAAACCAGCACACAATCCGACAAATATACCCATCATCATGATATTGTTTGTGGTCTGTCGTCTACCAGAATTGTACATCAACATTGAAACATAGACTAATGCTCCGCCAGCCATAGACAAGAATAACACATACGCTATCGTAGAATTCCAGAAGCTACCGACAATGGTCCCAACAAATGTAGGGCCACCACCAATTAAGCCGGCCATAATTAAGAAGCGAATTCTCGGTTTTCTCACGAGACCTGTCAATGGGCCGGCAATTCCAAAACCCTCTGTAGCGTTATGCGATCCAAATCCAATTATCAAGAGTATTGCTAATCCTATTGCACCCGATACGTAGGATTGGCCTATTGCAAGCCCTTCACTAAAGTTATGTGCGCCTATGCCTATTGCGATCATTGTGGATAATTTGTATGCATTTATCTCTTGTAACAGTAAGTGTTGTTCTTGTTGACTACCGTCACTAGCTTTATTGCCACTACCATCTTTGACCACATCCTTTGCTGATGCTTCTTGTCGGTTTCGCAGGAACGATTTCATCGTTGCTGTTGAATTATGACCGCTCTTAGACATCATGTATCTACTCTCATAAAAGACGAGACCCAGAAGTCCTATTGCAAGCCCTCCAAACATTGCAAGAAGATCAAATACTGCATTTCCCAAAGGAGATTTACCTGCAAAAGCGCCTTGTGCAGCGATTCCAACTGATTGCCAAGCATGACCAAATACATCTATTATAAGAAATACCAAAATTCCGATTGCAAACGCATTGAGGAATCCTTTCTTTTTTGGGTTTACATTCTGCAGTACAGCCAAAGGTAATCCAAGGAATATTGTAAAACCAGCTATGGATCCTAGAAGCAAAAGTTGCCAATACTCCATCATACTATCACTTCACCATACTCACGTATAACGCGTCTCTTGTTGTACCATTCCTTTTTTTATACCATTAAAGTAAGGTACAATATTCGTGAGATCGCGGTAGCCTCGAAGACCAATAGGAGAGCGAAATACAGGAATGTCGCTGAGTCTATTCATATTAGGCTAACCTAGTTAGGTCTTCCTAACACACTATTTAAACACTTTTACTGGATCATGATCTCTAATTCGAAACAATCTAAATTGTGATATTGAGACATATATTCATCTAACTACTCCTATTACAACATTTTCCAGCAGGAATATTATGACCGTGGGGACATTTCCTTGGGTGTTTCAATAATGTGCATAAAGCGTCGGTAAATTCGTTATTCATGTGATGTTCTATGCCACAAGCCATTTCCTCATCTATATCGATCTTTAGCGCATATTTCATCATTACTTCGAGCAGCCTCGTATTACGAATCATTTGTCTTCCGATGTTGTTGCCTTGAGAAGTAATCCTTACTATACTGCCTCTCTCATATTCTACCAAGTTGGCTTCGTTTAGCTTGCGAAGCATTTCGACGACAGATGGTTGTCTAATGTTGAGTAATTTGGCAATCGAGCTTATTTTGGGTTCTTCGCCTTTTTCAACAATATACCAAAAGGCTTTCAGATACATTTCTATATGCTCAGATTCAGCAGTTCCTATGTAAAGCTCCTCTTCATCTTGCTTTCTCCTTTCGTTTTTTACACTAGATGTTCTCCTTGTAGATGCTACTTTCTTAGTATATATGGCCTTCAAAGATACGCTTCTAGGTATATGCCAAGGATTCATTATTAACTTTATGACGCTTTGGATATCGCAGTCCCTAGCGAGTATCTATCGTGTTGTTTTAGTAGGTACCCAAGTTTATGCGAATATTTGCCATATTTCATATTAAAATTTAATCTTCTTCATATTCGTATCATTTACTAGATCTATGATATCTGATATTGTGCATATAATAGAAGCATCTTTTTATGTCTTCAGCTGAACAGGATTCCATATGTTCTTGCTTACTTGATCTCTCCGAACAGACGATGATTACCGAAGCTGCTAAAATAGGTGATAAAGCCTCTTTTTGAGAGAATTGCATGTTCTTTAATTAAGATAAACCTTCCTTCTGCCCCCATTGAATATTGAAGTGATCCCACTCTGTTTATCTCACGCATCGAGATCCTTCTTTATGATATCTGTATCGGTCATTACTATTAGATCTGCATAATATCTCTTTACATGCAACCTCCAAATCGTGCTACACTCTCATCGTCTATTACTATATTTATTTTAGCCATCTTCTGCAGATCACCTTTCAAATAATTGCTTCTAGATGCACGATTCGATGTTGCGATATCCTAATTAAACACTGTTGACTATATCCTATTGTAGTAGGTATAAGCGCCACGACAGATTTACTCAATGTAGAGCTTCATTGTCATAATATATATTCAAATTCTAGGATCCAGTCAGATCGTATTCCCTTTGATTGCGGTGTAAGTATGCAACAATTGTTAGAGAGCGCGCTAAAACAAAAGATAGACGTGCTTTTTGTTACTAACCATAATACGCTTAAGGGCTATCATGAGATACTTGAGTACCAACAAAATCACAGAAAATATTATGATATTAGGATTTATCCTGCGGAAGAAATTACAGTAGATAATGGGGGGCATGTACTTGCATACGGCATAAACAAAACTGTTACGCCGGGAATGACTCTAGAGGAAACGCTAGACGAAATAAAACGACAAAATGCAGTATCATGCGCAGCTCATCCTTTTGCAGTTTCAAATGGTATCCGGGGAAAAGCGAGCCTATGCGATCTAATGGAGTCCTTTAATAGCAACAACGTGGACATCTTTTCCAATATCCTTGCAAGTAAATTCGCAGAATATCACAAAATGTTCACAATTGCAGGAAGCGATTCTCATGTCTGTTCTACCGTGGGTAGATGTCGGAACGCAATTGAATCAGAGAACAACATCGATTCTGTTGTTGACAATCTGCTTAAGGGAAGATCCAAGATCCATAGCGCAAATTATGCAACTAAAAAGGAGCTTTATGAACATGCTTACTATGTTCTCTCCAGCTCTAGTGAAGCCTTGATGAATTATGTGTTGGAATACCACCCCAAGACTTATCATCTATTTAAATGGGCCTTGACTTCTTTTACTTCCAACCCTAACAGCAGACTTTGGTACACATTAGGATCGTTCGCTCTTTATCTGACAAAGAGAGTTTCAAAGAAGGTAAACATGGGCGGATATACTCCTGAGATCTTCCAAGAGAGGTCGTGGAAAAGACTAATTTCTTTAGCACTCGTACCTTGAATTGTTTGACCCGAGACCTTGAGCGAGTCCATATGAGATCTAATTCAATAGCTCTCATAATTTGCATCAAGAGCTCATGATTCAACATTGTGTCATATGTGTATAGTTGTCACAACTTTGTAGCCTGTATTCGATTGTGATGGATCTAGATTATACGTTTAGATTTCGTTAACGATTTTCGTCTAATGCTGATTATCAACTTCAAACTAGTATATATGAGGATTCCTTCCAAGTATCCACCACTTATTAAATTCAAGGCATTAACAGGTTTGAAAAAAGTTGGCATCACTGAATAAGGCTCATTATCTATTGAAACAAGCCTTTGTAATCAGTACCGATAATCAAAGAAATTATCCAAATGGAATATCCGGATTGGCTACTTGTTTTAGTAGCACTCTATAGAGTGAAGATAATTTTGAAGTCTAAGATAGAGATGAGATCGGGCCATGAGATGTTTAGCATCAAAGTTGAGCTCTCGAAACGAAACACGATGTTCAGAAATAAGGCTATGATTATCAAAGGTGACACTAAAGATAATGGTTAAGAAAGTTCTTTAAACGATATGGTTTTAATATGCAACAAGGACAGGAGAGGGATATCTAATCTGGAAAAAGTAGCTTTAGTGACCGGAAGCTCAAGTGGGATAGGATTTGAAACATCTGTATTATTTGCGAGAAATAGAATTCATACGTATTCTACAATAAGGAATCTCGAAAAATCGCAAGCATTGATTACTGTAGCTAAAAAGGATGGTCTACCGCTTCAAGTGATAGAACTTGATGTTAGTAGCGATAAATCTGTTAGAGAGGGTATTAAAAGTGTATTAGATGAAAATAAAAGAATTGATGTCATAGTCAACAACGCAGGCTACGCGTTAGTAGGTGCGATCGAAGATCTATCAATGGACGAAATAAGAGCTCAGTTTGAAACTAATTTCTTTGGAGCAATAAGAGTAATCCAGGCAGTATTACCTACAATGAGAGATCACAGAAATGGAAGGATCGTAAATGTATCTTCTATGGGAGGTAGGATAGCCATCCTCTTGATTCAGCTTATCACGGAACGAAGTTTGCTCTAGAAGGATTATCTGAATCATTGCAGTATGAAGTGGAACCGTTTGGGATAAAAATCATCCTCATAGAACCTGGTGCCATAAAATCCAACTTTTTCAATAATTTAAAGATGGCATCAAAAGCACAAAGACCAGATTCTCCTTATACACAAATGATGCAGAAATTAAATGCAGGATTCTCGTTCAGACTGGATAACGCTCCTCCGCCGGTAGAAGTGACGAGAGTAATACTAAAGGCAGTTACGTCTGAACATCCAGAACTTAGATATCCAATAGGCGATGATGCATCAGCTCTACTTAAAGCAAAAAGAACCATCTCAGATGCAGAGTTTGGAAATTTAATGAAGAAGCAACTTCTCTCTCAATAACAGCAGTCCGTAAGAGCGGTCGTTGATTAAAAAGCTCACTATAGAACTACACACAAATTGTAGACAGAGACGGCTCGATATAGGTGTTGCTCTGAACGTGGGAGGCCTAACGCTTGATTCATGCGTCTCTGAGGCTGAGTTTTGTAGTATCGCAGCAAGTCTTCTTTGCTTCTCTATTGTACGTAGTTCATTAATCTTATGCCATTCAAACTACGGCGTATGTTGGCGGACACATCCTTGTGTAGACGCTTGTTTTATTTAAGCAAGCCGAGTATTCTTGTCATACCGCTAATATGGCGAGCGACCGCGAGAAATGTGGCCAATATTCCCATAATAATAACGACTTGATGGTTGGTTGTAGTTGCAATGTGTGCCCATCGAAACGATTTCTATTCTTTTATAGAAATAACGAGTCTCTGCGGGTTTTGTTTCTATACTTCAACGGTAGCTGTATAGATCTAATAAGGTCGCAGTAGTTATTATTAGCCACTCCTCGCACTCCGCATAATCATGTTTAGTAATCTTGGCAAGGAACAAATTGAACGACCCATCGCACAATTAAGAGTTGTTTAACACTATCCCTGCAATGACAATCTGAGTGAAGATCGTAGACGTGCTAATTTAGCTGACGGTGGCAAGATTTATGCTGGGAAAATGCAAATGATATCTATCCGCTTTTAGGTTTAGATAAATGTACCACACAACCTAATTAAGGTGGATTATATTCTATACTTATTATTGGAAAAAATATATATCAAATAATCGAAGGAGTTGTAGCGAGGTCCTTATGTTGAATGCAACAACTGCACCATCAGCAAGAATGACTGTGATGATTATATAATATGGCTACAATTGGAAGGAAAAAAAGAATTTTAATTGTTGATGATGAACCTGATATCACTTTAGCTTTCAAGCTGATTTTAGAAGAGAATGGCTTCAAAGAGCAAGTAGACACTTATAATGAGCCTCTTTTGGCATTGCAGGATTATAAAGCTGGGATATATGGCCTATTGATAATTGATGTTGGAATGCCAGGTATTGATGGCTTTAGACTCTACCAGCAAATGAAACAGATAGACAATAAGCCTAAAGTATTATTTGCTACAGCATTTTATGTCCATTATGATGTAGTGAGAGGATACTTTCCAATTGAAAGATGAAAATAATGAGATAGAAGAAATATTAGGAGATACAGGGGGTCGTTTTATTAGAAAACCAATCGACATGGAGACTCTGATAAGACGAGTACGCTCAGAACTCAATTAGGATTCTTTCTTGTGAGATTAGAACTAGAATCTTTCTACCGTTTACTGACAAAAAGCCGAACTGTGATAAAGACTCTATTATGCCGCATAGCATCGGGTATTTTCCATTCCTATTTTCCATTTCTGCTTTTGTTAGGTGTGAATAAATAGTGACGATTGAATTAAAGCATGCCAAACCGTGTAAGGTAACAATGTTAACTTACAACGTTAATCAAGTTCTTAATATTCTGTGATAGAATAATATATTAGAAAGGGTGAAAAAATAGGTTGAGTTCAGTTAATAAACAGTTTTTTATTAATCAACTAGTTTGGATTGGAATATCCTTTGGCATAAGCATCATGATTTCAATGCTAATCCCGTTTCCAATCTCACTAATTGCAGTTGTAGCAACCTTCTTGTTACTCAATTTCTATCTAAGAAGAAGGATGATAGCAAGAATGGGAAGTGTCAAAGGGACCATCATGGGAGGGATGTTTAGCCCAACATCAGCTGATGGTGGTTCGCTGAAATATTATTGCATGAGCTGTGGGATACAGCACAAGCAAGCCGCATGTCCTATGTGTGGCTCAAAAATGAAGAGGATAGGATTATGATTAGCATATTCAGACGCTGGAAACCAAAAGGACAAATGTATAGTCTAAGGTGCTTCCAGTGCGGATCTGGTTTTCTTTCTAGCCTCAATCTTGAGGCACCAATTTGCGGCAAATGCATACAAAAAGCTAAGTCTTTGGATTCAACTGTGGACTATGAGAAGGTATGTAGCAAGTGTGGTAATAGAGGAGTAATTTATAGAAAGGAAATGTGTCATTCTTGTTATTTTGGATTTGAAAAGAAAGAAGAACCCCTACGATAGGCTACATAGGTAGGTTATACAGTTAGAAACTTTGAATCCTTATAAATAATATGGTCTATGCTAATCAATTCAATAGAATTGATTCGAGCGAGAATATCTTCCAGAGCTCTAGAGTATACGCTGATGGTATAATCTCAGCTGATCGACCCAGCTAGTATTAGGTCGTTCTACTTATTTCAATAGATGCATCCATGGCATCATAAACTATAAACTAATACGTCACTCCTTTTTTTAAGTCCCAGAGTAATTTGATGAGCTCTTCTACAGTTGTCACAACATAATCTGAAAAATTTATAGACCATGGTGTCGGTACAGGATCTTTTGCTAACAAGATTATCTTTTTACCAGAATTCTTTGCAACAAACATTTCTATGGCGGCCCCATAACTTGGCATACTTGCCAATACAACTAGAACGTCTGCTTTTTTTACGTATTCTAGATCATGATTAACTATTTGCTGAGACAATTCCTTTTTATTACGGAAATCCTTGATATCAGAGTAATCCTTACCTTTACCAACAATATGATCTACTATGTCGAAGCCTTTAGTATCCAAGAAAGTGTAAATACGTCTTATATCATCAATACCGCCATAACCTATTGAACCACAAACCATTATCAGCAATAAAATTTAAGATGGAGAACTCTGTAATAATATGATCTCTGCGTTGAGAGGTATCTGTTGATGAGGATGGGTTTTGTCCGGATGTGTCCTAGTAGTAGCGAACCCAAGCCACAGACAAAATAGAGAAATGAGATATATTCTGAGTTCTCAATGCCCCTACTAATTTATTACCGAGAAAAAGGAATTTTTTAGCATCAATAAAAATCCCTGAAATCCGATTCTATATTTATCTATGAATACGGCTCAGTAGAAACCACCTTTCATTCACATAAACCCGTCAAAGCTTTGTAAGAGCATAATACAATATACCTATTGAGAGAATCAAGGTATGTCAGATTAGCAAATACCATGCTGCGTGTTTTAAGAAATGCGAGAATTCCGTTATTTCTATGC
>QHBN01000190.1 GCA_003176995.1 Candidatus Nitrosopolaris wilkensis | reverse complement strand
GAGAATTGAGCTACAAACTAATTGATAGTATAACCTTGCCCTCACTCCAAATATTATTCCTCCACTAATACAAGCAGCACCTTCCTCTTGTGGAACACAAAGGTGACCCGAATACCTTTTTTCCCGAGCTGTAATTTTCATTTCACGTCGCTGTCTTTTATTGCCTTAATATCGGGAAGAAGAATTCCGATGTTGCCATCAAGGTCTGTATCGTTAATTCGCTTATCAATCTGTGAAAAACCGCTGTTAATAAAGAATGTTATTTCGATAGTCAGATCTTTTCTCTGCAGATGCAATAAACGTAAAAGGGTTTACATATTACGCGGTTCATAGTGTAGTTGTACTTCAAAAGTCTTAGAACGCAATTTTGTCTTGTATTTCATATTTCTCGGCCTAGTTCTCAATCTGTACCCGCAACATGGGCACCATATGCCATCCCACTCTATAAACACCTCGCAGACCTGACAACGTTTTTGTCCGCTAGCGTAACGACCAGAGCCTACGGGCTTTCTTGCCTTATGACGTGTACACGTGCCTTTACAAGTCAGAAGATGGTCACGCTCCCATCCATATTATTTATTGAACAAGAAAGTATTTATGTATTGTCACGAATGTCTTTATCCCTTGAATAATCCTGATGTATTAATAGCTCATATATTGCGCTAAATCAATACATATATGTCAAATATTGTACAAAGTGCCCGTATAGAAATACCAGCATTTCTATTTTTTTCTCGGAGATAAGGACTACTATTTACTATTAATGATAAACATTGTTATGACCCCATCGGAAACGTCATTGCTTTGTTTCAAATTCAAAGGAGAGTGATCTCAGGGTAGATGAAAAATGTTTCAAATTTGTTTCAAATCGTTTCGTTTGACCAACCTGAATAGCTGACAAAGTGTGTGATCGCTGAGCTGCTTCCCCTACGTCTTTGTTCGAACAATGAGTCAAATGTTTAAGACCACAAATGCGTTTCTCAGATAAATCGTCGTCGATGCACCAGAGACATTTTCAGTTCCAATATCAAATATGATTCTATGGAAAGTATTATCACTATCATCTACGACAAACACATTATCGATGACTGACCCTCCTCCAGGATCAATCGTAGTTGCCACAGCAAATGAATTTACGCCTGCATCTTGTGCAGAGGTTGATGTATTTAAGGACTGAAATTTGTTTATAGTAGGGGAGAATGCTGCTGGATGGTAGATTAATGGACTGCCTGGTTCTTGATTATTTACCGTCGGTGTATACACTAACAATGATGCTCCTGTAGCGATCACTGAACCTATCAGGATTATTGCTAAAGCAATAGTCCTTGTTATAGCAACTGGCTTCGAATTAATCGTCTTATTATTTTTTATTTCAATTTCATTTTTAACTACCTTCGAATTCACAGTTTTTTCATTGGAAGGATATTGTTTAGTTTGAGAGTCTTTGTTAAGATTGGGATTAACAATTTGTAGTACCTCCTTCCTCATATCTTTACTTAATGAGATATAATGAGGGAGAGAATCAGATACTGAAATATAACCAAGAAAATGCAAATTTGACACAGCTTGCAATACATTATCGCCGGAGTTATCCGGAAATCCATTGACCAAACTAGACACTTTCGTTGGATGGTGCTTCTTGACTAATATACGCAAAACTGCAGTTTCGTAAATGTCCACGGGAATGTATTGGAGGAAGGTTTATTTATTTATTGACATGTTTATCGTTACGTCTGTTCACTAAAGTTATTTAAATTGGATTTATTGATATAGAAACAGACAAATATGGCCGTTTATCATTAAATATGTGTCGCAGAATGTCAATGAAATCAATAATGGGATTTTGGAAAATCTTTTCTCATCACGAGCCATCGCACAAATTCTAGACTTTTTCTTTGACCACAAAGAATTTGATTATCCTCCCAGCGAGATAGCGAAGAAAACAGGATTGTCATTTAGAACAATATTCAGGGAATTACCTAGTTTAGAAAGAAACCAGTTGATATTCAATAATAGGAGGATTGGCAAAACGAACATGTACAAGCTAAATACTGACTTTGAAGCGGTTGCTTTGCTTGAAAGATTTGTTTTGGAAATGTCCCAATTACGTCCTCCTAAAGAAACGACTAATCAGGATACAAATAGAGATATTTCTGAATCAGAAATAAACCTATCTTAACGCAACCTACGATTGATTGCTTATTGATGTCATTTAAGTCAATGTATAATACCTTGTTGTCAATGATCTAGGCTTTAGGGCAAACAAAATAAGCTTGTCTTAGTACACCAAATAAAAGCCATGCAATAGATCAGAGTATATCAATAGCATCAAGTGGAAATAGTGTATACATTGCTTGGTGGACAATATTTTACAAAATCTCAAAATCTCCATAAGACTTTGTGTAAGCGATATATTGACATATGTGTGACCGCTATCGAGCCGTTATCTGATAGTTTCTATACCCTGGACTATTACCCACTTTTTCAATAAATGCAATTCATAATGATTTTAAGTTACGTAAAGATCGATAACAGAGAATGAACAAGGGAATGCTAATCACCATAATTGGTGGTGCGCTAATAGTTGTTCTCACCTCAATATTTTCGTTTACCCCAAATTCTGCCAATCCGTCATCAATTCCGGCTCTCAAAGTATATGCAATAGGTGAAATCAACAACGAACGAATTAAATTTCAACTTCAACCTTTACGACAGGGCGCTGATATATCTGCAGATAATCAAGCAAGATTTCTCCTTTCACAACCAACCTTAACCCACCTTGACTCCTCCGGTAATATTCCTTCAAAGAGATATGCTATGAATGGAGAAGCAGGGTATATTGCAGAGACTCTTTCTGTTTATCACTGTGGAGATGTTGATGCGTGTAAAACTGCTATAAGTCTTGCAGTTGACGATATGTTGAAAGACAAAGAACCACGGTCAAACATATTGAAACCAGAGCTCACACATGTTAGTACAGGAATCGCCGTAGGCAATGGTAAAGTCGTGATGGTATTCGACTTCGAAGCAAGAGGTTTATGATGAGCAGGAGACCATAGAGATTATCGCTTTATTCTCGGAGTCAACTTGCTGAAATGCAAACCCCTCCAGTTGTTACTACAGATTTTCTCTATTTGAGACATATTGGAGATAGAAACATTTCGGAGGATGATTTTAGAAAAATACAAACCGACAGGGTTTGTGAAATGCAGAATTGGGCGAATATACTCAGAAGGAGTCAAGAAGAAGATAAGAGTATTAAGCTCGCAATAGTAACGGCTAACAATCAATCATTATGCGGGTTTGGACCTGGAACCGCAAATTTATTTTGTAGTATGGTAAATCTTCGTCCCGTGAATTGGTAGCAAAGATCGGCGAAGGATCTGGAACAGTGATCACTTTCTAATTTTTTATAAGAATACAGCCTTGTGCATAAAGAGTCTAAAAGAAAAAATTGCGCATAGTCAACTCAAATAAATTCACATTGCTAAGAGCCTATTGTTAATTAATAGAGATCATGGGCGCCAAACAGCGATAGTTTGCTTAGCCTGGGGAGCGAATGAAGCGCTATCTTTTTTAAAAGGCGTTCAGATAAATATTCAACAAAAGATCAATAC
The DNA here is from genome assembly GCA_003176995.1 of Candidatus Nitrosopolaris wilkensis. Taxonomy (GTDB): domain Archaea; phylum Thermoproteota; class Nitrososphaeria; order Nitrososphaerales; family Nitrososphaeraceae; genus Nitrosopolaris; species Nitrosopolaris wilkesensis. Next base: position 3,220 of record QHBN01000190.1, on the reverse strand, counting down.
TAGTGCTTTTAACACACGTGTCCGGTAAATAAAAGTCGTCAGACGCTCTTGTGTGGTTCATAATTCTCCTATCCCCAATCTCTCTTCATTCAAGCCGCCTACATTCTTTTAGATCTAAACGATAATAGCGTGTAGAAAATAAGTTGAATGGTATTAGAATAAATCTCAATAAATTTTATTTCTTTTGCGTATAAAGGCTGAAGTTACACTCTTCGCAGAAATAGTACAGGCTATCAAAATCGGAACATAAGATCATGGTTTCAGAACAACGTGGGCATTCAATTTCAGATGCTAATTCTGTTTGTTTCGCCTTCTTTCTATTTTGTCGATAATAATACAGTGATTTATTCGAAGTGTTGGTCATCCCTCTTCCTGCGATACCTTTTATTAGAGCTATATTTCTCGCCGATGTAGTTAATCGGAGCTATTTCGTCAATTTTATTCTGTATATGCAATCCACGCTTGCCTTTCTCAATTGTCTTGTAAGTGCACATCGTTCTTGAGAGGCTGCAACTTAATCACTCTGCGCCCTATGAATAAAGATTAGGGAATTTCTTAGAGTAGATAATATGTAAATCTAAGATTATCGATAATAATCAAGTTTGTTATTCCATTTATTGTTTAACTGCAATAATAGTACGCCTTTCTCTGTTATTCTGAAACACCGCCCGGCCTGCTTCGTAATCGATTCTGGGACACACGACCACTGGTACCGTGTATACGGATGTATTATGTACAGATATACATATTATGTTCATGGTGTGCGTCATTCATGACTACTAGTAACGCCATTACTGCTGCAATAGCGTTAATATTACTTGTATTTATAGTTGGGCTATCATTTGTCTTGGTCTCCATGCGTCCAGTTCATTAGCTATTGGTTTCTCTGCCCATTGGCAGTTATTGCTACGTTATCACTATCTAATTTCCCCTTCTTTTCATCCCATTACTACTACATTTGAAGGTCTAGATTAAATTCTAGATAAGGGAATTCTATCCAACAAAATCTGGTGGAACACAAACGAGAGCACGGTAGAACGCCGTATAGGATTAAGCATAAGTTTCAAATTATGGATATCCTTTTGCTTCGGCATCCGATTAATTTCAAGTGAACATCCAGACCATTCATATAAACTCGCAAATAGGTCCAATATTCCTCTGTTCTGTTCAGTGTCTACAAAACAGATCTACTCCATCTGGATTTACAACAAATTCTATGGCTGAGTGTTAAGTGCACAACAACAAACAGCCGTGATTGCACAAGCCAGTACTTATAAAGGCCTGCTTCTTCTGAGTGTTTTCCAATCTTTCCATGGTTCATGGGCTAGTCTCTCTCAGCTGCTAAATACGTTGCTAAATGCATGATAGATAGTATCATACGTACTTTGCTGAATCCATCTATTGTTTTTCGCTGGTTCCAACCGAATATCATTCCAGCTAGCGATTTACACTTAGATAAATGTACCACAAGTAAGACCATATCAGTTTAAGAGATAGATGATAGTTGAGTAAAAAGGAGTCTTCCATTAATGTGTGAGGAAAAGCCGAGATAGGAACTACACAAAAAAACTTTTCTTGAATAAGATTGGAGACGAGAATTCATCTAAATTATGAGCTATAGTAGAAAGCTTTTTGGGATATGAGAAAAACGGGTTCAGGTTGATCAGATATTCACTTAGGAGAGTGTACCTAAAATCTAATATGCAAAACTTCTCGAACTCATTATATAAACGTGATAGGGACGAAAGGGCTGAACCTCAGGAAACAAAAGCGGACGAAAACAGCAACATCTAATGAAAAAAAAGATATTCACAAACGAGCACCCTCCAATAAATTCTGTATGGTCTTTGCGGGGAGCTTTAGAGGTTTACAATATCCAAGCCCTGATCGTGTTTTATCTTTGAACCACAGACTTATTGAAGGGACACAGCTCGGGATTATTAATGCACATTCAAAGAATTTTTCATTTGTATTGGCATCATTTAATGTATTCATTCAACCAGTAGTATGAAGATTCTGTTAGGTTGTCCCGCACTCTATAGTACCAATTAGGTAGACTAATAGATTAGATCCCCTTTTTTAACGAAAACATTATTATCTCGATCTAGAGAATCTGACTAGCTATGTCTAAAACACCGCCAGAGATAAGCGACAAAGCTCCTGACTTTCAGCTACCTGATATTAACATGATGATGCACAAATTAAGTGATTATCTAGGAAAGAAGACGGTCCTTGCTTTTTTTCCTGCTGCTGAGTCTCCAACCTGCACAGCGGAGATGTGCAATTTTAGGGATTCAATGACAGACCTACAACGGAGTGGTGCTCAAGTCGTAGGTATCTCAGTTGATGGTCCATTTGCCAACAAGATATTTACGATAAATCGTCACCTTAACTTCGACGTATTGAGTGATTACAAACGCGAGACTATAAACAAGTATGGGGTTGTAATGAAGAATTTAGGCCCATTAGAAGGGTATAATGCTGCAAAACGGTCGATTTTCATACTTGATGAGAATGGCAATATAACTTACAAATGGATCTCAGATGACCCAACTATCGAACCTAATTATGGGGAGATTAATGCGGCTCTAAAGATAACTCGCTAGAATACTCGCATAGCGCTAACGTAAACTGACTTTTCATCAAAGGTAAGAATCAATATTTGATTACGTTCTAGCCACAATCTGGAGATATTTGCGAGTTCTAAAGATTCCTTTACTTTGAGGACAGAAAAACTGAGAAGCCGGACTATTCGTTACTGGCAAACAGTAACATTATATACTTTTTATTGCTGATATTCCAAAGGCTCAGCTAGTTGTACGAGTCCTTTTTATGTCAAAAAAACCCACTAATATTATATTTAATGTCATTTTTTGTAAGTTCTAGATAGAGTACCTATATAGGACGTCTTGAATTTTTATATGAGTGCCTTCTTGGGGCTGATCGAGCAAAAAGAACAGAAGTATTGCATGGAACTGAGGATGTTTTAGACGCAGAGGTACGATTCTTCTCTAATACAAGAAGAAGAATCGATACTTGTATGAACTATACGCGACCACCGTTAGCCGTCGGAATTGGACAAATAAAGAAAGCTTTTCTCGATGCTAAAAGTAGGGGCGTGAGATTAAGATATCTTACTGAGATCACAAATGAGAACATTTCTTATTGTAAGGAGCTAATAAAAATTGTAGATGAGTTTCGACACTTAGATGGAATCAAA
>QHBN01000189.1 GCA_003176995.1 Candidatus Nitrosopolaris wilkensis | reverse complement strand
CCTAAACTAGCTGAGGTGTACGACGAGATCGAAGGTTATCTTCCGTCATTGTTGGAATTGCATAGAATAATTAAGGGTCAAAGAATGGGAGAGGAGGAAATAATAAACGTGCTGAAACTTGCTAACAATAACGGAATACAACTATTACAAGAAAGAGTAGATTATTTGAGAAGTCATCTTACGAATCTTGAGATTGAACATAGAAATAAAGAATATAATTTATCAACTTTGGATAGTAGTACAAAGGAATTAACCTACGGAACAAATGGCGTGTATTCCATACCTATAGAAGATAAGAGTATTAGACCGGTATACTCGAATACGAGGTTAACGAGAAGAAATGTTTTCAATAACAATTACCAGATTAGCGACGATTCGGATACCGAAGTTTTTTATGCCGACGGTAGTTGGAAATAATTCCTTAGACAATAACAGGCCCGCGAATCTGTGTCATTTCTTTGTCTGCTCCAAGATTTCCTCACCGTGAAATTTCATGAATTTATTAAGCAACTTGTTTTCCAGAAACTCCTTATGAAATTGGACAGGAATTAGTATCGCAATTCTATTCCCCATCTTGCTAGGTTTTGCTACAAAGTCTATCGATTTTATGGTCAACTGCAGCAGCATACATATGTATCCTTTTATTCCTTACTCTCTTCTGATCATAATAGTATGCAATGATAGCTATTTGAATGCAGATGTATATAGATTTAAATATGAACTCAACGTACTAGAATCTAAATGATTCAATTCAAGAGCGTTCAACAGACGCTATTCATTCCAAAGACAGAGGAAATAAGCGACATGATCTTACTTCAGAAGAGCAGAAGTCAAGGATACCCCAAAAGAGCAGACGCTTCTCTTAAAGGCGTGCAAAAGAGATTGCAATATTGAATACAAAGGAAATCATAAAGCCTTCTACACCTGGCTTGAAAAACTGGAATATAACCTGGGCGAACAAATAGAGGAAAAAATATTTGAAGAACAAATGAAGGAGGAATATAAAAAGGGATTAAAATCGAAGAATGATAAGCCAGTACGGGGCTCCGGATGAGGCATACGCACTATAAAGCAAGATGCTGCTGTTTTGCAGTAAACACCTACCGTCTTTAATTTCGTAATATCTAAAACGCAGGCGAAGCACTGATGTTATATTTTGGCATGTTGCCTGCTTAGTAAAGTGATCGATTTTAATTTCCCGACTATAGATGAGCTTGAAAGAATCGGTAGCAAGGAGAGGCTGAATTTATTTAGACGTTATTTTTCTGCCAGCCGTTACGATAGACTGATAATTCAACAATACTTGATCAGGTCTGCATATGATGAATCATTTATTTCTAAAGTTAAAGAGATGGAGAGGTTGCACGATCAAGATTATCTCGATAAAATAAAAATTTTGAAAGAATATGGTTTTTTCAATGAATTTCTGGATGCTCTGAAGGAAGAAGAACACGGTCTACAAAAAATAATTGAAGCTTATGATAAAAGAATGAATCAATCTACATAGCCATGTTTTCATTGAAGTAATATACAAATGGCTGGTATTTGTAAACTATAAATGCCAAAGTGAAATTTTAGAATTAAAGCTACCAGAAACATTTTCTAGTATTCTACCAAAAACAATTATGCCAATGCGTTGATTTGAAAGGGGCCTCCCACCTGAATTTCTCTATCTGCGACTAGTTCACTTCACCTGAGCCCACAGAATCCATCTTAATACGTCTGTATACTCGAAACAGATTTTTTGGTAGTGCTGTTGGGATACTGTGGTCCCTAAGTATAGTAGTGACGAGTCATTATCTTATCTCACGAAAGCCCTCAGCTGCTCCACCTTTAAATCGTTCCATTTTTAAATAAGTTATATTTAAGACGACTTCGTGTCCGTCAAAATATTCTACGATGTGTTTAGGAATTCTATAATGTGTCATTGCTCCTTCAGTCGAAACCAGAACATGGGTATCATCAACTGCATCAACACTTCCAATAAGATGTCCATCCTTGGCTCTAACAGTCTTGTGAATTATTGACTCCCAATTTCAGAATCTGTCATTTATGTGAATAAAAGATAATTCTACTATATAAGAAGGGCGTCTGAAGCTAGCGCCCACCATAGGATAAATTTTCAAAGTAAGTTAAATGAGTGTTTGCGTTTTTACGCATAAACTGTGTCCACCTTACCAGTAGCAAGAAGCAGAGAACGGATTGGCGTTCCCTGTTTTAATTTGTCACATATGTAATGACTTGGGCGTAAATCTGATTTATTATATTAAATTCTCTACCATGGATTAGAGGCTTCACTTCTAGATGCGGTTACGATTAAATTAATTCCTGATCTGATGTCTAGATTGACTAGAACATAGAACGGGGAATTGTCTTTCAGATCAGACTTACAACATGCATAAATTGACTAACCCTATAATATTGATGATGCTTTCTACAAAGCCATCAGAGAGATATCAGATAAATATACTATATGACATCGAATATAGCTCTAATCTTCTAATTACGCGATAGATCTATTACCTCTGCAAGAGGCCAGTTAGCCAATAATTAGCTAATTGAATCTTGCCATTAAGCATTTCATTAACGCAAAGATAGTGGAACAAATTTGTCTTTACAAGAATAAATGATGTTTAGCTGTTTGCCATCCTACACATTTCTGGAATAGTTTGAGCACGACTTTGGGTGTTGGTGGTGGTAGTGGGAGATAGGATAGGAAGGTCTCTGTCGACTAGGTCGAACCGATAGAAACGGCACTGGTTCGCTCACTATTTTTGGAGAGCAAGATCCGTTCCTGCAAGCTTGGGTCGCTGATCCTGGCGGTAATATACT
>QHBN01000188.1 GCA_003176995.1 Candidatus Nitrosopolaris wilkensis | reverse complement strand
CCATTAAGTCTGGAAGTTAACGAGGCACAAATACTCGTAGTGTTGGGAAGGAATGGATCTGGAAAGACTACTATCCTTAATCTAATAGCTGGCATATTGCAACCTGACCAAGGGAAAATTTTTCTTGATCAAAAGCTCTTAAATGGCATACCTTTAGAGAAGAGAAAAATAGGATATGTATTCCAGAGACTATATCTATTTCCACATTTGGATGTTTTTTCCAATATTACATTTGGTTTACGGAGTCCAAAGGACAGGGAATTTATTATAAAGACAAAAGAAATGATAGTACTATTAGGCATCGAACGACTACTAACAAGAAATATTCAAAGCCTTAGTGGCGGAGAACAGCAGAAGGTTGCATTAGCCAGGACTCTTCTAACAGAGCCTCGTCTTCTCCTTATGGATGAGCCATTTACAAGTGTAGATATCACAATTAAGCTCGCTTTAATAGAGGAAATTAAGGCTATCGTTCAAAGACTCAACATTCCAACAATCTATGTGACTCACTATGCAAGTGAGGCCTTCAGTATGGCCGATAAAATAATGATTCTTCATAATGGATATGTAGTCGAGGAGGGTACAAGAGACGAAATTATGCGAGAACCAAAGGTACAGTTTACCAAGACACTTATTCAAACCTTATGGTTCTGATTGACCTAGTCTTATTAATCCTCGAGATAATGTGACGAGCACTATGCCATGAAGAGTAGCGCCACGGCTTGCAATAACCTCTTTCAAATTTAGAGAGTTTGGATCTTTTCCTTAATTTTCGCCTTCATGTCTGAAGTCATTTCTTCTGGTTTTATGGCATGGTATTCCCATATATGCTCTATAGCTTTTCTCATGACATCCTCGTCTGTCTCTCCATCTATAACGTAGTCACAGCTAAATCCGACCTGTTCGCATAGTACTTGCTTCATAGTTTAGTATTAGATTAGGACATATTTTATTTTTAATCGAATGATTTGCCCAGATATACCTCATTGAAGAATAAAAACTGGAAGTGAGAGGTGCTTGTGAAGACCACACCTCCCTCTCCCTGTTTACAGCCCCTGTAGTTTTAACTCCGATATCCTAAGCTAGGATACATATGGCTCGTCGTAACCTATGCGAAAGATTTGATTCTAGGTTTACTATTGGTGGATCCCATTATTGAACTGGTAAGAAATATTGGAGAAGGTGCGAAGTCTTCTTGTAGCATAATGGCGTGCAGATTGAAATTAAGAGCCTCACCAACTAATAACAAGATGTGAACATGCTTAACCTGCCAGCACCGGGGCCAAAAACTGTTTATAGGAGAAGGCGCTCTACTTGTTAAAATGATCCAATACGAGCGGTGCTGTCTATAAATACTTTAGCTTTGGGGTATTGATGTATTTTTTGCCTTGTTGGACTCTTTGGTACTGCCATTCCTTTTGTTACATGTCTCATTTATGGTCATGTAGCATTCATTACATATAGATTTTGAAAAAATAAAATTTATCGAAAAGAATCTCACCCTCTCACATGATTTGCATGTCTGCATACTTTCTTCTATCTAATCAAACTACTTAAGTAGTATTTCCTAAAAGCATTCAGAAAGTTATCGTGGCCACTTGATCCTGTAAGCCCATTGAAGAAAGTTAGTCTGGTGCTTTCTCCGCACTAGTATTTGAGATAACTCGCAACTTGATGAATGAGCAGGCTTTGCTATAGGTCAGGATTCAGATATTGCTCTCGATTTGATACAGAGGGAGCATAGTGCAGACCTGAATATTGAACAAGCCATCCAATTAAGTACTAAGGCATCAGAAAAGGCATGAAGAGAAAGATCATTGGAGAAACAGGATCATCACAGCTAAAGACGGTTCATTTTGGATTACGTCATGTATATGTCAATCCAGAACTATAGATCACTTAGGATGATACCCGGATTACAAACACATTACATTAATTCGGAAACTTACAAAAAAATGGATATTTAATTGAGCAGTGATGTTGGTGTTAGGGAATGAAGCGCTATTGTCAACAAAACTGGTATGAACCTATCAGAAGAATCCCGGGGTGTGTGTGCAGGCGCGCGGCTTTTTGTCTTGGGTTCTACTCTAATGTGAAGGAGACAGTTATATCTAGATAGGATGCTTGTAAGTTGATATGATAAGAGTGATCATAACATTATGAAGTTCGGTTTACAGCATCCTGTTTTTAGTTTCGATTACAGAAACCGCGATACTTCTCAGATTGTCGATTCCTTAAAGAATCTAGTTACAAGAGCAGAGAATAGAGGTTTTGATTCTTTCTGGGTAATGGATCATTTCCACCAGATTCCATTTATAGGAAAAAGAACCTATGCTTGAAAGTTGGACAACCATCTCAGTTCTAGCTGGAATAACTACTAGAATAAAATTGGGAACCCTCATGACAGGCATTATATATAGACATCCATCGATTTTAGCAAAAATTGGTGCAACACTAAATGTACTTAGCAAAGGAAGACTTTTCATGGGAATAGGAGCAGCCTGGAATGAAGAAGAATCATCAGCATATGGTATCCCTTTTCCTTCAGTTAAAGAGCTATTCTTAAGATTAGAAGAGGCCATCCAAATCATACGTAACATGTGGACAGAGGAACCTTCAGCCTCATTTAATGGCCAGTATTATCAGATCAAGAATGCATTTTGTAATCCCAAGCCGATACAAAAACCCTCACCTCCTATTATGGTAGGAGGGAGTGGAGAACGGCAGACCCTAAGAATCGTAGCAAAGTATGCTGACGCATGTAACCTATTTGGATCCGCTGAAACAGTAAAAAGAAAACTGAGTATCTTAAAGGAGCATTGCAGGAGTGTGGGTAGAGATTATGATTCTATTCTTAAAACGAAACTTGGTGTTGTAGTAATCGACGACGACAAAGAAATGGCGAGAAAAAGATTGCAGCAGATCAGAAAGGGAATACCTGAAGAACAAATTAACGAATTTGCCATATATGGAACACCTGAAGATGTATTAAGACAAAAGGAATCTCTTGAAGATGCTGGTATTCAATATCTTATTGTTGATTTGGATCCATCTAGAGAAGTTGAAGCATTAGACATATTTGCAAACAACATTATACAGAGATCTTAATTCGGTAACATCGTGAGATAGAATCTTGTTGAATCCCACAAAGTTTCTCAAGTACGATATCGACAGCCGTTAGCCGATATACTCCCATCCTAAAATTAAGTAATATATTCCTGATTTGGTTTTTATATTCTGTGGCCGATGCAAATTAGGAGACTTTACCGTCGGTCGGGTTATTTGCAATATGCTTGCTATCTCATATTGGTTATTTCCCTTGAAAAGTATCTTGCATTATCCTTTATAATCTTCTCAAGATTCTTCGATTTCTCTAAGCGGTGGAATTGTAACCCCCGGCAATGCACTTACTAAAGCTTTTGCAATGTCTGAGGCAGTTAAAATAATTGAATGGCCGTCTTAAATCATGTACGTCAAGCATGTCCAAGAAGGGAGCTATCTTTTTAAATGCAGTTGACTTTTCATTGAATAATGAGATTTTTAATTCGAGCCAAAATTCCTACAGAAGCTGGAAACAAAATGGTACAGGATCCAAACTTTCTAAAGAATATTGAAGACTACATGAGCAAAGCCAAGCCTGAATCGGCTCACTTCTTTGCGGCTGATGGGGATAGGACTATGGGCTTCATAGTTAATATCGAAAGTAATGACCAGATACCTGCTTTGTTGGAGCCACTATTCCAAGGAATGAACGCCAAAGTGGAAGTGCATCCGGTAATGAACTTTGATGACCTGAAAAAGGGGCTTTCAAAAAATAGATAACCGCAAGTTAATACTCAATAACCATTCTACTTTTTTGAAATATACGTATGTCATAAACACGATGGAATAGAATGAGGTTTATTATGATCAGCTAGTGATCAATTGTAATACTCTAACAATCTATGCAAACATTATCAAAAAAAAACACGGGTGACAAGTTTAGTCTTAACATTTGCACCAAGGCGTTCTGAATGAATACAAAATAAAGAGTATTTGTTGATGGTTCTAATCATACAGTCCGTGCCACTCTAAAGAACACGATTAGCGAATCTATTCATGACAACAACAAAACTTAAGACAGTGATACTATAGTTCTTGTTTCTTTCGGTCTGCAACATAGACTTTCTGGTCTGCAGATGTTATTTTCAACTCATATGGTCGCAATTTGATGATTTAATTCCAGATCTCCGTGCTGCATATACATCAGTTGGAGAAGTCATGAGATGGCCTGTTAGGCAATTCGTAGGTTTCTTCCAGCCGTTGTTCCGCCGTTGGTTGTTTTTTAACTACCTTGTACAACCATTCCTTCCCTTTCTTGCTTTTGGACAGCTTACCCCTTTCGGAATACCTAGAAAGATATGTTGCAATTGCACTAAGCTTTATCGGTTTCTGATACTCATCCTCGTAGAGTTCTAGAATATCCGATGAAGTGAAGGCAGTATATGGGAATTTTTGTTCTACGAGATTCCATATCTTGGAACCTAGTGAGGTAAAGTCGTCCTTGTCTCTGAACTTTGTGTTATCCTCAAAATCGGAATCTTTTCCCTCTACTTCTAAAAGATCTAGAACCTCTATGAATTTGATAATTTTCGTTTTTGATATGTTCCCTTGTAACGCAAGATCATATTTTCCACCATCAGTATCCTCGAGCTGGATCTTTATTTTTTTACTACCCATTAATGATCCGCCGCGTTTTATTGTATTCGTGTGATCATGTCAATTAACGGGATTACTAACAAACTTCATGACAAACAGCTTTGTTTATTCACTCAAAGCAGCCTCAACGCAGCGGACCAATTTTCGGAAGTATTTATCTATCAATAATTGCACATGGACACATCTCGTGTTTGCATTCTTATCAGAAGCGTTCAAGACAAATATTCGCATTAGAAACTTTCACTTTCACCAGCTTATTGTAAGCATCAGCAAGCTGCTGAAATGGCATCAACATGAAAAGCTCTTCAGTAGTGGGGTCATTTCGCTTGCAAATGATCGCAATCACTATCTGGCATCTTATAAGATGGAGTGTTGTAAACCTAAGTTAAAAGGTCACTATTATAGAGTTTTTGTTAATTCTATTAATCCTACGCCTGAACCTCTTGTTCCTGTACTTGGTCTTCCTTCACTTGGCCTTCTTTCTCTTGTTGCTGCTCGGATGCTGACTTTTTCTTCTTTTTCGCACGCTCAGCCTTTAACTTTGCTAATTCTTCATCAACCGATGCTGTCACACTAACTTTTTCCAGCTCGTTTTCAATAATGTCGTCACTCTTGTTCGAAGTGTAATCAGTAAGAACACCCGAACCCATCATCTCGTCCAAGGCTTGTGCTTTTGCTTTCATTTTCTCTGTTTTATCTTCTGCTCGGCTCATTGCCATACCTACATCAGCCATTTCTTCTGAGACGCCTGTGACACTCTCCTTGATTCGTACTTGTGCGTCAGCTGCAGAATATTGGGCTTTTATGACCTCCTTTTTTGATCTAAATTCTTCGACTTTTGTAGCCAGTTGTTTCTCTGTTTGTTCAAGCTTATCCTGCTCTGTCTTCATTTCTACAATCTGTTTATCTAGGGGTTGCAATTGTAACATATTTGCGTTCTTTCGTTCCAACGCTAGTTTAGCTAGATCTTCTCTACTTTGGTCAATTGCGCGACGTGCTTGTTCCTCAAGAGTACGAATATTTTCCCAGAGTTTAGCTTTTTGCATTTCAAGCTGTTTTTTGGCAGTGATTACCTCTGCAATACCTCGTCTTAACTTGTTTAAAAGTTCTATCTGCTTGGTATAAGAATAATCAAGCCCCTCTCTAGGATCTTCGAATCTATTAAGAAGAATATTCAGCTTCTGCTTTACTAAAGTTGTAATGCGATTTGTAAGACCCAATTGAATTCCTGATAATATCTTGGCATCATGTACTATTAAATCTAAGCAAATTGTGACATATTCTAGAGCCAAAAGAAGGATAGGTGGACATTGCCTTCCCAAAGATACCAAAGTGGTTTTGCAATCGTCAACCCTAAGAAGTAAGATATTAACAGCACCTATGGAAGTAGATGAAGAGTCCAAAAATACAGAAACAAGTTACCATTTTACGATTGGGTTAAAACACTGCAGCTTCTTTATGGATAGACCTATGTAGTTCTTTCCCGTCTGGTAAGGAAGGAAAAATCTACCAGATTAGGAAGTCATAAAAAAGGGGGCTTAGTATTCGTCGCTTGATGAAGTATCCTTATATTATTATTGAGTTTGTTTTTAAAATATATAAAATACACGGGATGTCCTAAGATTAAATGCTTATTAGAATCGCACCTAATACTCCCATATTCATGGATTATTCAAAACTATGTCAACAAGTTATGGCTCTTGACCCAAAGGTTCGTTTTGCTGGTGTATGTGACGATACCGGTGAGATTCTGTACGGCGGACAGCGCGAAGGTGTAAAAGATCTTCTCTCTCGAGAGGAAACGAGAAGATCAAATTTGCAAGCACTGGCTAGGTGGGGATTACGCTATACACTTGCATCAAAAATTGGACGAGGACAGTATGCAATGGCAGAATATGAAAATATCAAGCGAATCACAGTACCTTTAGACAATGATCATCTCCTGTTGGTAACAACTGAAGTTGATGTTGACCACGGAAAGATAATAAACGCCATTCTTAAATTAGTTCAAGAGTAGAAATTCTATACTAATTGGCAGCGTTACGAGGTTAGATTTAAAGAGGTAAAGAAGACTTTGTCGTCAGCTTCTATCTTATACCCGAGTTGATAGCTTTCTCATGATCTGATAAAAAAAGACAGATCTATATACATTAATGGATACCGTTAATGGAATGTCCGATAACAGTCCTCATTCTTGTTAGCAAATACCCCTTCCAGGATGTCACGAGAATTTACCGACTGGGTAGTCGCGCAAAAGCAAACTACATACCGATAACTAATGTCAAGATTGTTACTGCAATAATAATAATGTTCACTTATTTAGATTCACTCACTATAATTTCCCACTCGTCTTTTCCTACGATGAGACTGCCACCATCATCCCAATGAATCCAGATTTGCTTTGTTTCCTCATTGCTCAACTCAAATGTCGTAATCTCCCAGACTACACCAGATTCGCCGGGGCTTTAATCTGGTATAAGGATTGTCTGTGCTGACCAACCTAATCCTATCTCCTAATTTTATGGCTGTCATTCTCTACTTGTTACCGCTTCAATCCACTTGTTATATCTATTGTCTATACTGACTTTGATACACGAAAAAGACTGATACAAATAACGGCATTCGGTTAAGGTGAAAGAGAAGTCCATGCTGCGGTCGCTCATCTTTTTGTGTCCTTGCTCGTGGGTTTCAGAATAGCTGCAGAATTACATACAGGACAATAGACAGTCTTGATAAGAAATGGTTCCTGATAAGAAATGTGTTAGGCTAGCTACTCCTGTAGCGTGGGGGGATTTAGATTGTAATGGATTAAAAGTTGATAGGGTTATTGTAGATTGTTGGAAAAATAGTGTTAGCTTCCTCAGATTTATACACGTCTCAATCTATTCCTACTTATTACCAAGCGCAGAATCTATAAGCATTAGTATGAACTCTTTTGGTGTTATATCTTTACTTCGTTGTTCTTTATACTTTCTACATATTTCTAAAAGATTATCGTATCTGTCTTCTTCTAGCACAAGGAGATTTCATACTGTCCCTTTTCTTCTTTCATGATATAATTAATCTGATCCGACCTGGATTAAGATTACTTACTCTTGGGATTTGTGTATACTTAGAAAAATTTATTCCAAATGTTCTAGACGGTAAATTGAAGAAAAAATGAAATAATTCTTACCCTTCCTCACTATGAGACTACCGACATGGCGTGTTATACCATATAGCTCAAATTGTTGTAAAAAATATGAAAAGCACGATTCTCTTTTGGTTATAGATTCAGCTAGTTACATGCATATCTGGTTCTTCTATAGCTACTGCATCATTTGTTAAACCATTAGTAAATTATACAGATCAAATGGGTTAGAATGGCATTTCTGTATCGGCTGAAATGGGCTCGTTCTCACCCTAATAGATTGCATAATCTGATACAATATGAAACATCGTTGCAACGAAGATCTAATATAAAAACAAAACGATTCTATCTTCAGAATTAAGATGATTTTAACTGGAGGTTTTCTCCGTATACAAGAATAAGTTATTCGAACATCATGGCAGGGAATTAATGATAACTACTCCTACAATTAAATGACGAGGGCTGATGAGGATAGCAACTAACCCACTGCAATACAGGAGGTGACGTTCATTCACGGATTGTTATTCTTTCTTTCTTGCGAGGAGAACATAAGTTCCCGTTTAGATAGAATATTTCAATTCTGAAATGTAATGAATTGTATCTATTGTCGCGCAGCTTCAGATTATTCATATAAATAATGATTTATTTTTTAATACTGAACGCATCATTCTGTCTTAACTGTGTCAACAGAAGTTTTCCAGATTTTGAAGATATCACTAGAATAACAGGGAACTCTCGTCTGAGAAAGCGGGGGATGAGTCAGCGAATGTAGTTGCAGTCTTAGCGAGGCTTGGCTATGCAGGGTAGTTGTACCTATAAAATCTGTGGCTTTTCGATTGTATCTCTTACGATCTGTCTATGACAATGCTCTCCCTCTCTTTCGTAGCACAGCAAAGTTATGACAGTAGATTGATTTTGCACATTTAATGCGTGTATTCTTTCTAAACTAGCTCTATTATTCCTCATCTCTGATAGAAAGGCTATTTTGAATTCTTCCCAATTATATTTTCCTTGTCGATAATTATTTAATGAATCACCGCTTGGTGAGAGTTCTCTAATCCAACAATCAAATTTGTTTTTCTTTATTCCTCTTGGATAAAATCTTGTAATTAAGACTCTAATTCCATCGTCATTTTCTTCAGAGGGCTCGTATATTGACTTTGTTTTAATGACCATATTTCTATATAATTGACGATTTTGATTTAGTTTTCTCTGCTTGTTCAGGATGAGACAAGTGCAGCATTGACCGTGTTCAATGATAATGAACTCATGCATGGCAGGTCACCAATTTCTCTGGAGATGTTTCAAGAATCCTAGAGCCTACCATGCATCTTGAATGATAGACAATAATCTGTACGGAATATGTAACTGATGTAATTGAAATGTTGTCTTCTGCAGTTGAAGCTGCTGGATATTCTTGTGCGTTATATACTATGTCAGATCATTCTGGAGTAAAAGAAATTCGTGAATAAAATACCATCGGAGGATTATGTACCAGCGGTGATTGCCTAAGGCCTGTTTTACAAAAAATAGCCTTGACATCTTATTATGATGTCCATGAAAGAGCCCTTCTTATATAGTAGAATTATCTTCTATTCACATAAATGACAGATTCTGTAGAAAATTGGGAGTCAATAATCCACAAGACTGTTAGAGCCAAGGACGGACATCTTATCGGAAGTGTAGATGCAGTTGATGATACTGCTGTTCTGATTTCGACTGAAGGAGCAAGGACACATTACAGAATTCCTAAACACATCGTAGAAAGTTTCGATGGACACGAAGTTATCTTAAATGCACCTTCTGTAAAATTAGAACGATTTAAAGGTGGATCAGCTGAGGGTTTCAGTGAGATAAGATAATAACTGTGGTTTTTTATTTATTATCTACTTATTTTCTCATCTCATCAATCAGTCATTCCATGATGTATCTAATTCTGCGATCAGTAAGTAGAGATCGGTTTGTATACCTCTGGAAAACATTCGTGACTTGAGACCCATATTGGTTTTTGCATAGAAATGTGTCACCAGTATAGATTACTCCAGACTTTACTTTTGTTTCATACCTAGGATGTTTTTGACATCCCTGTTCTAGACGTTGAACTGTTGGCCTTTCTAGCATGATCTCTCTTCGTCCGATCCTAGTCATGCAGGATCGATCGTTTTATCCTTCTTTCCACTACGAGCATTCTAGTCATAGCATTTCCTCCTCATGGTCTGTTTAATGGTGTCTTACCCTAGGACGACGGAATGGTTGTAAAGTTAAATTAGTATCATAGCCCTCTAGTACTTACAGCATTGAACCATCCAGTTACCTGCGATCCAAGAAATCATGCATATAAAAACGGAAAAACATTTGAAGATTGTAAAGCAGAAGCTAGGAGAGTCACCTCTCAGTTGGCTGAAGAGATAGTTAAAAATGAAGCAGGAGAGGTTTCTTGGAATAAGATTCTAGAAGCTACGGATCATGATGAGTTGGTATATAAATTAACCTTAAAGTATTTGAGAGAAAAAGGCTATGACATAGGATATAACAAGAATCCTAGGGTAAAAGTTGATATTTCTCAAATACAAACTGCAAATAACGAGAAGCCTACAATATTCTAATTGAAGGCTGAAAAATGAGGCGTAAAACTAAAGCTTAGAATGATCTCATCTGACTCTGGTAACTCTTAGGGACTTTTTAGGTCGGTGGTAACTTCGGGTGATGAACTGGTAACTTAGGGTGATCTTCAAGTGGTAACTTAGGGACATTTGTATGGAGAGGCGAATTCGAAGCCAAAGTGATAGTCGTACAAATGAGCGAGATAATTGCATAGGTAATGATAAAAAGAGTCCTGATCCAATGCGTCTTCAATATTTTGTCGAGATTTGGAAACGTGACGACTATCTTCCTGCATGACCTATTGGAAACAAATCGACATCCTCTAGAAGGATAAATTTAACATCGGTTAAAGCCCTAAAAGTATCAATATTATACGATGGATATACTTTTATGCTGCGGGCCCTGCCATCCAACACCAAATCTCAAATTCCAGATGGACTATTCGAAATCCTTTAACACGGACTACACGAAACAGCCTTCTATGATCCTATTGAGTGAATTGGAGAGTCTACTGTTGTGCCAGTTTACATATGTTAAGGCTTCTCAGAAATTGAGTGTGAGTAACTATTATTCAAGCTCATGGAGGAAGGATTTGGCCTGACAATAATCCTGATGATAAAGGAGGAACATTTAGGTTTAGTCTGCCATTGCCTGAATAGCGTACGTGGAGGTGGGGTTCTATCATGACATTTGCTGCTTCTGCGGTTATTGCCATTATAGGTAGGATGGATAACAGTAAATTGATCCCCATAGTGGGCTTGATCGGAATTATTGCATCTGTTGCGGTGTGCATAGGAACCACGGCTCTTCAAACTTGGCAAAATCACGACCTCAGCTTATTGGCTATAGCAATATCTTTGCGTTTGTATCATTGACTATCTCGAACTTTCGAATAAGAAGCTCGAAGCCATTTTATGCATTCATCAGTATTCATGATTGATACTCCTATATTTTTTAACTCTTGTCGTGCTATATCGTAGATAACCGATGTGGCATCATCAGCGAGAACAATTCTGAAGTCCCGTTCACTTGCTTCGTAGATAGTAGTTCTAGGACAGTTAGGAAAATTACATCCACATACAACTACTGAATTAACATCTAGACTGTGCAAATGCCTTTCTAATACTGTATTATAAAATGCTCCCAATCCAGGTTTTTACATTATCCATTCCATTGACCTAATTTGTTGAAGATTACCGGAAAGCATTAGGATTGAATTCAAACTAATGGTAGAAGAGGGCTTGAGTTCTCCATCAACTCGGCGCCATCACCTCCAGGAATAGGACTACAAGTGTCTTCGGTAGATGGGTATTCCGCTCCTCAGTCATTAATACTAATTGTTAAAGCGATTATGGTCTTTGCTTATGGACTGATAAATGTACTCCATATCCAAAAGCTTCTTGTATTATTTGGAGACAAACCCGTGATGAGAATGGCTGTTCGTCGCTTGAACCATGTTTCTGGTGCATTATCCAGCCTACCCATGCAGATAAAGCGAGTATCAAAGATAGAATTCTTGTAGGTGGCCATTCGTCAAGTCCTAATTGATAGTCATCTTTATTGCCAATTTGGCTAGTTTCTGTCTGTAATTCCTTTGCACAATCTTTCGATATTTCATTTAACTCTCTTACTACAACCTCCTGCCATGGACTCTTGGATTTAATCTGCAGCTCAAGAGTGGATTCTGTTCTCTTCATGTAAGTTCGATAATCCATTACCTTTAAGATTGTAAACAAATTGTTATAAATTGCTTCAATTAGTTGACAACGTGCTGCGCTAAGCGAACTTATCACCGATTAAATAATGTTTTCAACATGTTTCGTTTTGTTTCAAAAGAATTCCGTCACGTTTGATTTCCTCATGACAAACTGTAGCACTTACATAGACAGGTGACACTTTCAAAAACCCACATAGGTGACACTTTTCTGTTATGCGATCTATTGAA